>JANMFP010000562.1:0-7067 GCA_031378135.1 Variovorax sp.
GAAATACGTGGAATAGCGCTTTGCATCGCGCGTGAGTAAGCGCATGCCTGAGAGCAAAGCATGCGCGCCGATGTAAAAATCTGGCATGGGTGAGCGTTGCAGACCCACACCTTTGTTTTTCACTTGGCGATACACCTTGAATGCCTGCCCCGCCAGAAATGCTGCATCCCAAGGCAAATCTTGCCTGCGCAGAGGCAAGCTTTCTAATGCCGTCTCCAAATCACTCGCTCGCGCAAAGCGCGGGCTGATCTCGGCCAAGATCAGCGGGTTAATCACCAAGGGCGCTTGATTGCCCAAAGCTTCCAGCTTTTGTATTGACCACTCAGCCCACTGTGGATCATCTGCCAACACATCAATCAGCACGCAACTGTCCACCAGCGTGGGCGCAACGACGTAACGCGCATCAGGCTCGCGCACCTTAAGAATTGTGGTTGCCATGCTGCGGCTTCAAGCACGCAAAAAGCGCATGAATTCATCGGTACTCATGCCCTTGAATTCCGCGGCGTTCGCACTGCCGCGCACCTTCTCCAATGCCGCACGCAGCGATGAAACTGTGCGAGCCACGGGCCGAATCACCACCTCGTTACCACCCGATTTAAGTGGCCGCAGCTCAAAAGCCACCTCGGAATTCGCTGGCATACCCGCTTGCTCACGAATATCCTGCGGGATCGTGACCTGGCCTTTGCTGGTGACTTTGTGGATGATTTCCATGATTCTTACCTTTGATGGTAAGAATCTTACAGCAATCACCGCACTTGTGTCTAGTAAAAGATGTGCGCAGCAACAAGGCAGGATAATCACCCACTTTGCATCTTGCTTGGCACGGATCTGTCCGATCCTCAACATACTATGAATTCAATAGCACTCCGCGCAGATTCTATGCCGGGTAAACGTCGGTTTTGCACTCAAGATTTCGATTTTGAGCTGCCCCAAGAGTTAATCGCCCAACACCCCGCCGCCCAGCGAACAGCCTCACGTTTGCTCGATGCGCGGGCCGCCCAGCCTATTCATCGCGTCTTCAGCGAGCTGCCTAGTCTGCTGCAAGCCGGTGATTTGCTCGTCTTCAACGACACGAAGGTCGTCAAAGCGCGGCTGTTTGGTGAAAAGGCCTCGGGCGGCAAGCTGGAGCTGTTGATCGAGCGGGTGGTGCAGGGCAAAGAAGTGGTGGCTCACATGAAGGTGAGCAAAAAGCCGCGCTTAGGCGATTGGGTGCATCTGTATGGGAATGGCCAAGACATTATCAAAGCCCAGCTTATTGGCCGCTGGCCGGATGAGGATGGCGCGCTGTTTCGCTTTGAGCTCTCGCATGATCCGTATTGGGTGATGGAGCAATTCGGCCATGTGCCGCTGCCTCCTTACATAACGCATGAAGACGAAGCCGATGATGAGCAGCGCTACCAAACCGTGTTCGCCAAGCACCCCGGCGCAGTAGCTGCGCCCACGGCAGCTTTGCATTTTGATGAGGCGTTGTTTGCTCAACTTACGGCCAAGGGCGTTGAAAAGGCTTTCGTCACTTTACATGTCGGCGCAGGCACGTTCCAGCCCGTCAAGGCAGAAAACATCGCCGATCACACTATGCACTTTGAGCGCTACAGCATTGCGCCCGAAACCCTGCAAGCCATCGCAGCATGCAAGCAGCGCGGCGGCCGAGTGATTGCCGTGGGCACCACCAGCGTGCGCAGCCTAGAAACCTATGCCGAAACGAAGCAACCCAGCGGCGACACCAACATCTTCATCACCCCCGGCTTCAGCTTCCAAATCGTAGACATGCTGATCACCAATTTCCACCTCCCCAAAAGCACCCTCATGATGCTGGTGAGCGCCTTCGCAGGCTATGAGCACATCATGGCGCTCTACAAAACTGCCGTGCAGGAGAAATACCGATTTTTCAGTTATGGGGATTCAATGCTTTTGAGTCGATGTGACAGCGCAGACCCTACTTTTCACAACAACAAAACAACACGCCTATGAATTTTTTGCAAGAATTGTGGATCCTGATCCAACAACCGTTGGCATGGATCAAGTGGGCCAAAGACCAGGGCGTGTGGGATTTTCTAACCGCAGGCGCTGGCCTTTTGATATCCACTGCGCTGGTGAGTAAATGGAAAAAGAAGATCCCGGAGTTTTCCGTCTTCCTGACTTATTCATTGAACACTGGGCATAAAAACTATCCTAATGTCTTAAATATTGAATTGCGTAATTTGATGGATTCGCCGCTGGTCATTGGGCGACCGAATTTCAAGTTTTCGGAAGGTTTGCGTGGCGGCAGGTATGCGCATGGCAACACCGCAACGGGTGACTATGAAATCAAGTTTCGCCCGATCGGCTCAGATGGCCAAGCTATACCCGGATACAGTTACACCCACGTGATGCTGCGCCACCGCGAACAAGCCTACAGCTACCTACCACTGCCTGAAGAATGGACTGAATCTGACATCTTGGCCCTAGCGGACAAAAAACACGGATCAAAATTCTGGTTCAGAAAAAAAGGCCTCGGCACTCTTTTCTTAAACGTTGTGCTACTCAAAGACGAAAAGCCTAAAGTTATCATGATGGAAATTCCAATGACCAACCTGGTTGCCGGAAAAAAATCACCTCTACTGGGCAGAGAGTGGGAATAACATGCGATCAGAAAAAACTATAGCCAACGAAGTTAAGTCATTTTTAATCTTTAAAGTTTTGGTGATCGTTGTATCGTTATCAAGCTGTATTCTGCTTTTAAGTGTCTTTATTGCATGGCCGCTCACACGCACGCTGCTGATCTGCGGTGTGCTGTTAGTTGTAGTGGGCCTCTGCTTCGTTGCTAGCATGCTTGAAACTGCAGCTCATGCCAGCTCTACAAATGATCGGTCTGCAATGGTGAATGCTTCAGCATCTGCAAATATTGGAATTGCCTTTGCTTGGCTATCGATAGCTGCTACAGCCGTTGCCGCTATTTACCGAGTACTTTGAGCGCTACCCAATCCCATGCAAGACGCTTGCAGCCATTCAAGCAGGCTTCACGGCCTCAATCACGATGGTTCATCTCAGGTCGCGTATTGGCCACGACCCAGCCCAAAAAGACCACGGGATACAGCACGCCAATCAAGGCCTCGAATGTCGAAAGCGATTTCGCCAAAGCATGGGCAGGCGTGATGTCACCAAAACCAAGCGTGGTGAGCACCACAAACGAGAAATAATTCAAACGCCAATCCATTTGCTCAAATGTTGCAGGGTTGCCGAGCAGCAGATAAGCGCCTTCAAATTTCAGCGCGATCAAGCGGTGGAGTTGCGCAAATGCAATGCCCAGCAACAAATAAGCGCCTATGCCACCCGCGATACGATGCACATTGATGGCGCCTGGGGCCAAGGTGTAGGTGATCGCCAGCCAAGCCATGCATAGCAAGGCCAAACCCGAGATCCAAGCATCGGCCATTGGATACTGATGCTGCGGCCAGATCACAGAAGCGATCCGCAACACAACAGAAACGGTTGCAATCGCCACAAACACCTTGCCAATCGAAGTGCGGTCAAACAGCAACCATGCGCCCAGTGCCAATACACTGACAAACAACGCATCGGCCACTGCGCGGTTAAGCAGCCCCATCTCGCCCAGCGGCGGCACAACCATCGCCTCAAGCAAGGCAAGCAGCATCACAACCGTGAGCGACCAATCTGTGATTTTTCTGCGTTCAATGGTCATGGTGTTAAGTTTAATTGCGCAATGAGCCAAAGCGACCTAGCTTGATGCGCGATGGGGCTTTAAGAATCCAATCACAGCAGCGAACAACATACCCAAGCAAGCCAGCCACAGCAAATAGCGCCACAAACTCGGCGCAGCACGCAACACACTCACTTGATCCACAAAAATCGTCTCGCAAGCGCCATTGCCCGTGTCTGTACGCACCGTGCTTGTCCCTCGCGCAAAGCCATTGCCAGTGAAATGCTTATAGCTGGCTAGCTGACCTGTCAGATGAATTTGATCACCAATACGGATGTTCTTGAGCTTTTTTGCCAATTGAGGATTGTCTGTCAGGAGGTGGTTGTTAGAGATTTTATGCATGTCAAAAGCCCGCCAAGCAGCATCGCTGGATGTCTCAAAATTGCAAGTCCACTGGCCACTTGAGAAAGACAGATCGTGGTATCCGCCGCCTACAGCGTTGGTGCCCCACACCACACACAGATCGGTCACGTTCAAGTGGTCGTTCCAAGCTTTATGCGCCCAGCCCCACCAGCTGTCTGTGTTGTATTTGCTCACCACCAAACCATAGATTTCGTAACGGTGCGATGGCTCGATTGTGTAAGTCACACCGTTTTTATCCACCTTAAACGCGGCGGTTGAAATCGCCTCTTGCAAAGGCTCTTGACTTAACTGCGGTGCAATCGTTTTTGCCTCGGGCAAACTGGGGTTTTTGTACAGCGCTAACGCGAGCAATGCACTACACAGATAGAAGACGGCTTTTAGCATTTAACTCGTAGCTCGCTGAAAGACAATGTGATGCAGTTAAGTTTAGCCGCTCAATGACGGATTGCAGGCTAGCGATTTGAACTGATCAAGACCGATCCACCTGCACTTGCTGCTCCTGCGAAGGCTCTGCCCAGGCGCTGGATGCAGAGCACTTTTAAGATTTTAGAAAACAGTTCGCAGAAGATTGGGCAAGAGGCTTATAAAGGCGCACGTCATTGCAACTATTTTTTAAGCGCAGGTGCTCGCTGAGCGAAAGAACTGGGGCATCAATTTGTCGCATACCTTGGCAAGCAGCGCAAATAAGATAGCCAAATAAAAGCCGCTGCGCATTTCGGCGCAACGGCTTTTCCTACACAGCAAAGCAATTACTTGGGCATGATCACGGTGTCAATCGCGTGAATCACGCCATTGTCAGCCTTTACATCAGCAGCAACCACTTTTGCTTTATTCACCGTCACGCCGCCTTTGGTAGCGAGCGTGATGGTTGAGCCCTGCACTGTCTTGACCTTGCCGGGCTTAACATCCGCTGCCATCACTTTGCCTGCGACCACGTGATACGTCAGGATTTTCGTGAGCGCTTTTTTATCTTTCAACAAAGCATCGAGCTTGGCTTTTGGAATCTTTGCAAATGCTTCGTCAGTAGGCGCAAACACAGTAAACGGGCCGGGACCTTTGAGCGTGTCCACCAAGCCTGCGGCTTGCACAGCAGCGACCAAAGTTTTGAAGTTGCCAGCGGCAACGGCGGTGTCAACGATATCGGCAGCGAAAGAGCTTGCAGATATGCTAAGGCCCAGTGCGAGGGCGAGGAGGGATTTTTTCATGGTGCTTCCTTTCAAATATTGAAGCGGGGGGGGGTTAAAAAACTTAGCGAGATTGGCGATCTTTAGACCACGGATGGCAGGATAACTTTATCGATGACGTGAATCACGCCATTGGTGTTAAAGATGTCAGTGGCTGTAATGTTCGATGTGCGACCTTTTTTGTCGGTAATGACGAAGCCGCTGCTGATGTTGATGGTTTCAGTCGCGCCCGCAAGCGTGGGGACTGCCGTGCTCACTGGCACTTCTGCTTTAAGCACTCGGCTGGTGAGCACGTGATATTTCAGAATGTCGGCGAGCTTGGCATTGGCTAGCAAGGCCGCAACCGTAATTGGCGTGTTGCCCGCGCCGGCAAGCTCTTGGCGCAATGCGTCAAATGCTGCATTCGTTGGCGCAAACACGGTGAAAGGGCCGTTAGGGTCTTGTAAGGCGGTGTCGAGGCTGGCTTGTTGCAGAGCAGCGACCAAGGTGGTGAATTCTGGATTGGCCGCCAACGCTGTCGCGACGATATCTTTGTCTGCAGGCAAGATCACTTTGTCTATGATGTGTACCACGCCATTCGTGGCGAGGTTGTCAGTGGCCGTTATGTTAGATGTGCGGTTTCGGCCATCTGTGATGACAACGGCTGAGCCAACCACATCAATTTTGAAAAAGTCTGCTGCGCCTGGCACGATGGGGACGATTGCTTTGCCCAGCGGAATGTCGGCTTTCTTTACCGTTGCGCCGAGCACGTGATACTGCAACACTTTGGTGAGTAAGGGCTTGTTGGCAAACAGTTGGGCTTTGGTCAGTTTGAGCTCAGCCAAGGCAGCAACAAAGGCGTCATCGGTGGGCGCAAAAACGGTCAGTGAGCCGGGCGCGGACAATGCTCCGTCAAGACCTGCCGCGATAACGGCTTCTACCAAGATGCTGAGCGTTGGTGTGGCTTGTGCCAACTCGACAATGTTCTTCGGGGATGCAGCAGGGGTAACGACATCATCATCGCCGCCGCCGCCGCACGCGGCCAGCAGGCCCGCACTGGCTGCAACTGCAGTCAACGATGCGCTGGTTTTGAGGAAATGCCTTCTAGGAAGTTGGTTCATAACGGTACTTTCAAGGGTTGATGCTGCATTGTTGGGTCAGTGGTGTGCAGCGGGTTAAATACACCACTGACCGCACTATATACCGCTTATTCTAAATAAATACCGTTTAGTAATTATTTCTACTAACGAGTTACACCTGGAAGCATTGTTGCGTGACGAATCACGTGTTTTCTTCAAGAAAAACGTTGTTCGCCGTCGAATTTATTAAGTAGAGCGCTATTGATTTAGTAGCGTAGCTTCGTTGCAAAGGGATACACTCATTCATCGCTTTTTGGCTTGCGTACACCCAACAGACGCAGGGCTTTAAAAATGACAAGCTGATGAATCAAACTCTCGCTTCAACAGCGACAGCAGCCTTGCTCAGCCCCGTCTATGCTCTGTCTCCACAAGGGAAAGTCGCGCAAATTCGGCGAATAGTTATCAAGTTTAGCGAACCGATAGTGAAGCGATAGTGAAGCGATAGTGAAGCGATAGTGAATTTTGGCGATCCGCGCGCAGCTGCACCTTGGCCCGTGCGCTCGTGCGCTCGTGTTCTACGATGCAAACGCTGGTATCCACAGCAAACCCGCTGCGCCAGTAGGCCAACATCTGTTTGGCCTCATAGCTCCATAGCTTTTGTTAGAGCCGCTGATCGCGTTGACTGAATGCAGCACCATTTCTGCACCTCACGTGGGAAAATCCCCCCCATGCTGAAATTTGATCTTTTTAAAACCGACCCTG
>JANMFP010000566.1:0-6030 GCA_031378135.1 Variovorax sp.
GCAAATTCTGCCATTTGGGGCAGCAAAACCATTGCCTGAATATGCGTTTTTACGGCAGCGCGATGCCCTTTCCTCACATTCAAGGCGCGTTCAGCGAGCAACTGATGATTGATGCATCGCAAGCTTATGCGGTGGCCGATCATTTGAGTTTGTCGGAGGCGGCGCTGGCTGAGCCCTTGTCGGTGGGCTTGCATGCGATTCAAAGAGCCGGCGGCGTGTTGGGGAAAAAGGTATTGGTCACAGGCTGCGGCCCGATTGGCTCGCTCCTGATTGGTGCATTGCGTCGCGCAGGTGCGGCGTGGATCGTGGCGGCAGATATTGCAGATTTGCCTTTGCAATGCGCGAAAAAAATGGGTGCTGATCAAACAATCAATTTGAAAACCGAAGCCTGGGCATTGGAAGCCTGTAAGGCGGACAAAGGTCAGTTTGAAGCTGTATTTGAGGCGTCGGGCAGCGAAGCGGCCTTGCTAGCCGCACTGGACGTGATTGCGCCGCGCGGCACGCTGATCACGGTGGGCTTGGGTGGCGAGATTTCTTTGCCGATGAACAAAATTGTGAGCAAGGAAGTTGAGTTGCGCGGCACGTTTCGCTTTCACGCGGAGTTCGCCACAGCGGTGCAGTTTTTGAATGAAGGCTTGATTGATGGCAAGCCAGTCATCACGCGCATCGTTCCGTTTGCCCAAGCGCTGGACGCATTCGAGTTGGCGGCTGATAAATCGCAATCGCTCAAAGTACAAATTGCGTTCAACGATGCGCTCGCCGTCTGATGTACTCGCCTTTCTTTAATTTTTGATCTGATCATGAAAAAAATTGCTTTAGTCACTGGCGCAAGCTCTGGAATTGGTCGCGCTTGCGCACATGCATTGCTGGCTGAGGGTTGGCACGTCGTCATGGTTGGGCGCAGGGCAGATGCATTGCAAGAAGCCATGGCGAGCGCTGGCGCGCATGGCGAAAATGCATGGGCAGTGCCAACGGATCTCACGCAAGAGCTTGCTGTGAAAGAGCTGTTCGCCGCGATTGCACAGCGCCATGGCCGCTTGGATTTGCTATTTAACAATGCGGGAATCTCGCTGCCCTATGCCGTACCTAGCGACGTGAGCGGCGAAGATTGGCGGCGCGTGGTGGATATCAATTTGAATGGCGCTTTTTATTGTCTGTCGCATGCTTTTGGCATGATGAAAGCGCAGCAGCCGCAAGGCGGCAGAATCATCAACAACGGCTCAATCTCTGCGCATGTGCCGCGCCCCGGCGCGATTGCTTATGCCGCCACCAAACACGCCATCAGCGGCTTGACCAAGGCGGCTTCGATTGATGGCCGCGCATTCAACATTGCGGTGGGGCAAATCGACATTGGCAACGTCACCTCCAACATGACCGCGCAAATGACCCAAGGCGTGCCGCAGCCCGATGGCAGCTTAAAAGCTGAGCCCTGCATGGATATGTCTGCCGTGGTGGAGACCTTCATGGCGATGGCACGATTGCCACTGAACGCCAATGTGTTGTTCACGACGGTGATGGCAACAGGCATGCCGTTTGTAGGGCGTGGTTAAACCTTTTTTGCTGCTTTTTCAAGCAAAATAGGCCATTACCCGGCGTATATATTGCGTATAGTGCTATATTATTCATAGCATCGAATGGTTCACTCCAGCAGCGATAATCAGGCCATGTGCCAACTGCTCGGAATGAACTGCAACACGCCCACTGACGTGATGTTCAGCTTCGCGGGTTTTGCGCAGCGCGGTGGGCGCACGGATCACCATGCAGATGGCTGGGGCGTGGCGTTTTTTGAAGGTGGGCGGGATGGCAAGCATCAAGGTCTGCGGCATTTCGTCGATCATCTGCCTGCCTGCGAATCGCCCGTTGCTGAGCTCGTGCGCCGCTACCCGATCAAGAGCGAAAACGTGATCGCGCATATCCGCAAGGCGACTCAGGGCGAGGTGAGCTTGGCCAACTGCCACCCGTTTGTGCGCGAGCTGTGGGGGCATTACTGGGTGTTTGCCCACAATGGCGATTTGAAGGATTTCGCGCCTCGCCTGCATGCCAGTTTTCACCCCGTGGGCACGACGGACAGCGAGCGAGCTTTTTGCTACATCTTGCAAGAGCTCGCCAAATCGCATGCGGGCATGCCAAGCGTTGCGGAGCTCACGATGACTTTGCGCGAGCTCAGCGCGAAAATCGCAGCCCACGGCACGTTTAATTTTTTGCTTTCTAGCGGCCAAGCCTTGTGGGCGCATGCGAGCTCGCATTTGCATTACGTGGAGCGAGCGCATCCGTTTGCCCACGCAAAACTCGCTGATGACGATATGACAGTGAATTTTGCGGAAGTCGCTGCGCCACAAGACCGAGTGGCTGTGGTGGTGACGCAACCTTTGACGACCAACGAGGACTGGACGGTCATCGCGCCAGGTTCGCTGTTGGTGTTTGAGGCGGGCCGGCTGATTGGAGCCAAAACATGACCCCAAATATGGCACCAGTACAGCGTCAAACTGCCCTCGCAGTTGATAAAAGTAAGTGCCCGCTCTGTGGTAAATCCAATCGATGCGCTATGGAAATCGAAAAATCTACGGGTATGAATCCCGGAGCTTGCTGGTGTGTGAACCTAGATTTCAGCGCTGATTTGTTGGCCCAGCTGCCGATCGAGGCGCAAGGCCAGTCATGCATTTGTGAAGCATGTGCCCGTAAGCCCTTGATCCAGAAGGTGAAATCGGGTTAAAATCGAAGGCTGTTCTGCTTTTGACGATGCGGGACAGAAGTCCGTCTGCGTGACTCCTTTAGTGGTGTGCACGCGGATGGCTTTTCGTTTTTTTATTCACGTTTAGGTAGAGAAATGCCAACCATTAACCAACTGATCCGTCACGGACGCGAGGTTGAGACGATCAAGTCGAAATCTCCCGCGATGCAAAATTGCCCGCAGCGTCGTGGCGTTTGCACCCGTGTTTACACAACCACTCCAAAGAAGCCTAACTCCGCTTTGCGTAAAGTTGCCAAAGTGCGCTTGACCAACGGTTTTGAGGTGATCTCCTACATCGGCGGCGAAGGCCACAACTTGCAAGAACACAGCGTTGTGCTGGTTCGCGGCGGTCGTGTCAAAGACTTGCCCGGTGTGCGTTACCACATCGTTCGTGGCTCGCTCGATTTGCAAGGCGTGAAAGACCGCAAGCAATCGCGCTCCAAGTACGGTGCGAAGAAACCAAAGGCTAAGTAAATTTGCCTGAGCTACGGATTCGTATCCAAGCTCAAAAAATGACAGGTGCTGTTTTCTGCGTGGCGCAGACAAGCAGCGTAGTGACCCCAACCCGCAATTGTGTCGGGCGAGTCGAGTAAGTGAAAGCTCCAAGGAGTTTTCGAGATGCCCCAAGGGTATCAACTGAAGCAATAAGAGGTGAAACCATGCCACGTCGTCGCGAAGTCCCTAAACGTGAAATTCTGCCGGATCCAAAATTCGGCAATGTCGAGCTCACAAAATTCATGAACGTCATCATGGAGAGCGGTAAAAAAGCTGTGGCTGAACGCATCATTTATGGTGCACTCGAGCAAATCGAAAAGAAATCTGGCAAAGAGCCCATGGAACTTTTCGGTGTGGCCATCAACAACGTCAAGCCCATGGTTGAGGTGAAATCTCGCCGTGTGGGTGGCGCTAACTATCAAGTGCCAGTGGAAGTGCGCCCTGTGCGCCGTTTGGCTCTGTCGATGCGCTGGATCAAAGAAGCTGCTCGCAAGCGAGGCGAAAAATCCATGGCCATGCGCTTAGCTAATGAGTTGCTAGAAGCATCTGAAGGCCGTGGCGGCGCGATGAAAAAGCGCGATGAGGTACACCGCATGGCAGAAGCCAACAAAGCCTTCTCTCACTTTAGGTTTTAAATTAAGGCGGCTACTGCGAGGCCTTTATGCGTCGTTGGGCGGTGCTTGCAATCCTCATTGGCCTGAAGCCAATTCCGGTTGCTGCGCTCCGTCCGCCTAGCCTAAAAGCCCCTCGCTACGCCGAGCTGCACTCATGACACAGGCGCTCAAAACTTTTTAGCGTCTTGTTTATTTTTTAAGGAATTCCATCATGGCACGCGCCACTCCCATTGAGCGTTATCGCAACATCGGCATCTCTGCACACATCGATGCAGGCAAAACCACGACCACCGAGCGTGTGTTGTTTTACACCGGTGTGAACCACAAAATCGGTGAAGTGCACGATGGCGCGGCCACCATGGACTGGATGGAGCAGGAGCAAGAGCGTGGCATCACGATCACGTCTGCTGCCACCACTTGCTTCTGGTCCGGCATGGGCAAGACATTTGACGAGCACCGCATCAACATCATCGACACACCCGGCCACGTGGACTTCACGATTGAAGTGGAGCGTTCTATGCGCGTGCTGGATGGCGCTTGCATGGTGTACTGCGCTGTGGGCGGCGTGCAGCCACAGTCTGAGACTGTATGGCGTCAGGCCAACAAATACAAAGTGCCTCGTCTTGCTTTCGTGAACAAGATGGACCGCACTGGCGCGAACTTCTTCAAAGTTTACGAACAAATGCGTTTGCGCCTCAAGGCCAACCCAGTGCCTTTGCAAATCCCTATCGGCGCGGAAGAAGGCTTCGCTGGTGTGGTGGATTTGATCAAGATGAAATCTATTTTGTGGAGTGAGGCCGACAAAGGGGTGACCTTCACCTATGGCGACATCCCAGCTGACTTGCAAGAAAAAGCTGATGAGTTCCGCGAGAAGCTCGTAGAAGCCGCTGCTGAAGCAAGCGAAGAGCTGATGAACAAATACCTCGAAGGCGAAGCGCTCACCGAAGAAGAAATCAAGAAGGCGATTCGCCAGCGAGCCATCGCGTGCGAAATTCAGCCGATGCTCTGCGGCTCTGCATTCAAAAACAAAGGCGTTCAAGCCATGCTTGACGCCGTGATTGAGTACATGCCAAGCCCGGTGGATATTCCACCTGTGACTTGCATGGATGAAGACGAGAAGCCAACAACCCGCCGCGCAGACGACAGCGAAAAGTTCGCTGCGCTCGCATTCAAATTGATGACTGACCCCTTCGTTGGTCAGCTCACCTTCGTGCGCGTTTATTCTGGCGTATTGAAATCTGGCGACAGCGTTTACAACCCGATCAAGGGCAAGAAAGAGCGCATTGGCCGCATTGTGCAAATGCACGCCAATGCCCGTGAGCCGGTCGAAGAGATTCGCGCTGGCGACATCGCTGCATGCATTGGCTTGAAAGATGTGATCACCGGCGAGACGCTGTGCGACCCAGACCACGTGGTGACACTTGAGAAGATGGTGTTCCCAGAGCCTGTGATTGCACAGGCCGTTGAACCAAAGACCAAGGCTGACCAAGAGAAGATGGGCATTGCCCTGAACCGCTTGGCACAAGAAGATCCTTCATTCCGTGTGCGCACCGATGAAGAATCTGGCCAGACCATCATCGCTGGTATGGGCGAGTTGCATTTGGAAATTATTGTTGACCGCATGAAGCGCGAATTCGGCGTGGAAGCCAACGTGGGCAAGCCCCAAGTGTCTTACCGCGAAACAATTCGCGGCACGGTGGAAGCTGCTGAAGGCAAGTTTGTTCGTCAATCGGGCGGTAAAGGCCAATACGGTCACGTTGTGCTGAAGATTGAGCCAAATGCGCCCGGCAAAGGCAATGAATTCATCGACGCGATCAAGGGCGGTGTGGTGCCACGCGAATTCATCCCGGCTGTAGAAAAAGGTATCAACGAGGCTTACGGCCAAGGCGTGCTTGCTAATTACCCCGTGGTTGACGTGAAAGTTACCTTGCACTTCGGTTCGTACCACGATGTGGACTCGAACGAACTCGCGTTCAAGATGGCAGCAATTTTCGGCTTCAAAGAAGGCTGCCGCAAAGCTCAGCCCGTGATTCTTGAGCCGATGATGAGCGTTGAAGTTGAAACACCTGAAGACTATGCCGGTAACGTGATGGGCGATTTGTCCAGCCGCCGCGGCATGGTGCAAGGCATGGAAGACATGGTCGGCGGTGGCAAAGCCATTCGTGCCGAAGTGCCGTTGTCTGAAATGTT
>JANMFP010000583.1:0-4818 GCA_031378135.1 Variovorax sp.
CCCGCAATCGCCTCACGCGGCGCAAAGCCAATCGCATGCACGAAGCCATCAAACTTCGGCCAAACGAGCGACAAATCCGCAAACATCTTTTCAATCTGCTCATCTGAGCCCACATCGCAATCAAAAATCAGCTTCGAGCCAAAATCCGCAGCAAATTCGGTGATCCGATCTTTAAAACGCTCCCCCACATAAGAGAAAGCCAACTCCGCCCCCTCGCGGTGGCAAGCCTTGGCAATGCCGTAGGCAATTGAGCGGTTGGATAGAACGCCAGTGATTAATAATTTTTTGCCGGTGAGAAAACCCATAGAAACCTCATTGTTGTGAAAGTTAGCGAAAAGTGTGCAGAATTGTCTCATGCGAAAGTTGTTTGCCCTATTACTTGCCTTAGCTGCCGTCTGCACTGCGCCCGCCAATGCAGGCCACGCCTATTCGCTCTGGGGCGATATCAAATACCCGGCGGGCTTTGCGCATTTTGATTATGTGAACCCGAATGCGCCTAAGGGCGGCGAGTTGGTGGCGGTGAGTAATTTGAGGGTTTCTACTTTTGATAAGTACAACCCGTTCACGATTCGGGGGACTGCGCCGGCTTATTTGGATACCTTGCTGTTTGAGAGCTTGCTGACCAGTGCGTTGGATGAGCCGGGGACGGGGTATGGGCTGCTAGCAGAAGATGTGAGTGTGGCAGCCGATGGTTTGAGTGCGGTATTCAAGTTGCGTGCAGCGGCGAAGTTTCACAACGGTCAGCCTGTGCTTGCTGCGGATGTGAAGCACAGCTACGAAGTGTTGACGAGCAAATTTGTGCGGCCTGCGTATCGCACGTTGCTGGAAGATGTGAGCGGTGTTGATGTGCTTGATGAGCGCACAGTGCGCTTTAATTTCAAAAAGAAAAATCGTGAGCTGCCACTGACTGTGGGCGGCATTCCGATTTTTAGCCGCGACTGGGGCGTAGAAAAAGACGGTAAACGTAAGCCATTTGATCAAATCGTGATGGATGTACCGATTGGCAGTGGGGCTTACAAAGTGGGCCTAGTAAATTTCGGCAAAGACATCACTTATCTTCGAGATCCAGCATATTGGGGAAAAGATATCAACGTGAATCGCGGCACGCATAATTTTGATCGCATCACGATCAAGATTTACAAAGACAACACGGCGCGATTGGAGGGCTTGAAAGCCGGTGAATTTGATTTCATGCAATCGTATTCAGCCAGTGAATGGGTCAGACGCGTGAACGGGAAGCGTTTCGATAACGGTTTGCTTAGCAAGAAAGCCTTTAAGCATAATTTGCCGGCGGGATTTCAAAGCTATGTGCTCAACACGCGAAGAGCCAAATTGCAAGATGTTCGCGTGCGCGAGGCACTGGGCTTGGCGCTGGATTTCAACTGGTTGAATTCGCGTTTGGCCTACGATCAATTGGTGCGTATCAATGGCTTGTTTGAAAACACGGATTGTCATGCCAAAGGGATGCCGGATGAGGCGCAATTGAAGTTGCTTGAACCTTGGCGCAGCAAGATACCCGCTGCAGCGTTTGGGCCGATGACTGTGCCCCCCAACTCAGGCGCAAAAGAGCCCAATCCAGCGGAGCTTCGCGAGAATCTTAAGCGCGCAGTAGCTTTGTTAAAACAAGCTGGCTGGGAAGTCAAGGACGGCGTGATGCGTAATTCAAAAGGCGAGCCACTCGTCTTTGAATTTTTAGACAGCTCTGAGGCTGGCTTGCGCTCCCATACTTCACTGTTTCGCAATCTAAGCAAGATTGGCATTGAAGTTAAGCCACGTATTGTGGATTTCGCACTGTATCAAACTCGCGTGCAAACCTTCGACTACGACATCATCGTGATTGCATTTCCAGGCACGCAAAATCCTGGGCAAGAATATGTGGAGATGTTTGGAAGCAAAGAAGCTGATGCTGCAGGCGGACAAAATTATGCCGGTATGAAAAATCCCGCAGTCGATGATCTCACTGCAAAAATGATTGCTGCTCAAAGCAAGGCTGAGTTGTTGCCTGCTTGCCGAGCGCTGGAGCGAGTGATTGCGCATAGCCATGTATTGATACCGCAGTGGACGAGCGGGCAGCACAATTTGGCTTATGCAGGCAAAAAGCTTGGCTATAAAGAGCCTATGCCGCCCTATGCCAAGGCCGATAGTTGGCTGATCGATACTTGGTGGGCGAAATAAATGCTGGCCTATATTCTCAAGCGCCTTTTGCTGATGATCCCAACGTTGTTTGGCGTATTGTTGCTAACCTTCATCGTGATTCAATTCGTGCCCGGTGGCCCGGTGGAGCAATATATGGCTGAGGCGCGAGCCGCAAAAGCGGGAGGTGTCGAGGGCGCAGCGTTTGGCTTTGAATACCGAGGTGATAAAGGCGTCGATGCCAAGCGCTTGGTGGAGATCAAGGCGCTTTATGGTTTCGATAAACCTGCGCCCGAGCGTTTTTGGATCATGCTCAAGCAATATCTCACGTTTGATTTGGGCAAGAGCTTTTTTCAAAATAAGCCGGTGTGGGATTTGATCAAAGAAAAATTGCCAGTGTCGATTTCCTTGGGGCTGTGGACGTTTTTCTTGACGTATCTCATCTCGATTCCGCTTGGCATCAGAAAAGCCGTGCGTGCGGGTACGAGCTTTGATCTGTGGACGACGCTGATTGTTTTGATCGGCTACGCGATTCCCGGCTTCGTGCTTGGCGTGTTTTTGCTGGTGGTGTTTGGCGGGCAGTTGCAATGGTTTCCGCTGCGGGGCTTGACCTCGAGCAATTGGGAAACACTCTCGCTCGGTGCAAAAATTGTCGATTACCTTTGGCATATTGCCATGCCCGTGACGGCGATGGTGATTGGTAGTTTTGCCACCGTGACGATGCTCACGAAGAATTCTTTTCTAGAAGAGATTCGCAAGCAATATGTGATTACCGCGAGAGCGAAAGGCTTGCCTGAGCGCCGCGTACTTTACGGCCATGTATTTCGCAATGCGATGCTGCAAATCGTGGCGGGCATTCCGGGAGCGTTTATTGGCGCTTTCTTTGCAGGTGCTTTGCTGATTGAAACGCTTTTTTCTCTGGATGGCTTAGGGCTGTTGGGCTATGAAGCTGTGATACGGCGGGATTATCCAGTGGTGCTGGGTACGTTGTATTTATTTACGTTGATCGGATTAGTGACGAAGTTGATTTCTGATTTGTCGTATGTTCTGATTGATCCACGGGTGAAGTTCGAATGACCACGGTATCGAATTCACCTTCTCGCCGCGCTTGGTTGCGCTTCAAGCGCAATCGTTTGGGTTATTGGAGCTTGATCGCTTTGGTTATTTTGGTGGCTCTGAGTTTTGTGGCTGAAGTTATTTCAAACGACAAACCGCTGATCGCCCGCTATAACGGCCAATGGCTTTTCCCAATGGTGCAAAACGTGCCCGAAACATCAGTGGGTGGAGATTTCCAAACGAATGCAGATTTCCTTGATCCGTTTGTGAAAGAGCAGTTTGCCAAAGACGGCAACTTTGCGCTGATGCCGCTCAATCCCTATCACCACAGCACGCTCAATTACTACTCCAAAGCGCCCAACCCCGCGCCTCCCTCTCTTGACAACTGGCTGGGCACCGATGATCGTGGCCGCGATGTGGCTGCCCGGCTGCTCTATGGCTTTCGCGTGAGCATCTTGTTTGCATTGGCGCTCACGATCATTGGCGTGTGGCTGGGCATCATCACCGGAGCTATTCAAGGCTACTTTGCAGGGAAAACGGATCTTTTCTTCCAACGCTTTATCGAAATTTGGGGTTCGATGCCAGAGCTCTATTTACTGATCATCTTCGCGGCAGTTTTTGAGCCGAGCGTGATTTTGTTGGTGGTGTTGCTGAGCTTGTTTGGATGGATGGGATTGTCAGATTACGTGCGAGCGGAGTTTTTGCGCAATCGGCAGATGGATTACGTGCGCGCGGCGAGGGCACTTGGCGCGAGCCATTGGCAAATCATTTCGCGGCATGTGCTACCTAACAGCTTGACACCGGTGATCACTTTTTTGCCCTTCCGAATGAGTGGCGCGATTTTGGCGCTGACTTCGCTGGATTTTCTGGGCTTGGGTGTGCCACCAGGTACGCCATCGCTGGGTGAAATGCTGGCGATTGGTAAGAACAGCATCGATGCTTGGTGGATCAGCTTGGCGACGTTTGCTGTGTTAGTGACTACGCTGTTGTTGCTGACGTTCATGGGCGATGCTCTGCGCGATGCGCTTGATCCCCGGAAGGCGGATGCATGAGTTCGCTGCTTGAAGTCAATGATCTACGCGTTTCATTTGGTGGCAAAGAAGTTGTCAGGGGTATTAACTTTTCGATCAATGCAGGTGAGAAGCTTGCGCTAGTTGGCGAATCGGGATCAGGTAAATCTGTAACGGCTTTGAGTCTATTGCGCCTGACTCTAAATGCACAAATAGGCGGTCAAGCAATGTTCGATGGGCGCGACACGCTGGCCATGTCTGAGCCGGAGCTGGTGGGCTTGCGTGGCGACGATATCGCCATGATCTTCCAAGAGCCGATGACGGCGCTCAATCCTTTGATGACGATTGGTCAGCAGATTGCTGAAATCTTGGAATTAAAAAAACTGCTGAGCAAGCAAGCCGCTTGGAAGCGTGCCGTTGAATTATTGGTTGAAGTGGGCATCAGCGAGCCGGAGCGGCGCGCGACAAGTTTTCCGCATCAGCTCTCAGGCGGGCAGCGGCAGCGCGCGATGATTGCGATGGCGTTGTCTTGCGAGCCTAAGCTCTTGCTGGCCGATGAGCCGACCACGGCGCTGGATGTGACGCTGCGCAGCCAAATTCTGGATTTGATCGGGGATCT
>JANMFP010000599.1:0-2159 GCA_031378135.1 Variovorax sp.
TCCATCAAATGCACGCAAGGCACTTTGCTGCTCGTGATCAGCTGGCGCGTCGCGGCGCTGTGATGCAAACCCGTAATCAGCACGCCAGCGGGGCGGTGGAGCAACTGCTCTTGCAACAACAGCTCCTCTTGCGCGCTGTCGTAATGCGTCACGCCGATCAGCGCTTGAAATCCTGCGGCGCGCAAAGTTTGCTGCGCTGCGTCAAGTAAGTCGACGAACAGTGCGTTGGATAACTTCGGAATCAAAATGGCGATGTGGTTGCTGCGCTGCGAGGCCAGCGCCCGGGCCGCAGGATCGGGTGTGTAGCCTAAATTTTTAGAAGCCTGCTTCACCCGATCAACCAAGTCCGCGGCCACCCCCCGCTCGCCCCGGAGCGCGCGCGAGACCGTGATCGGGCTCACCCCAGCCGCGAGCGCCACATCATCCAGCGTGACGCGGCCTGTGGAGCGGCTTTTTTTATTGAACGTCGGCATGGGCTTGATCAAAGGGTATTTACTAGCGAATTATTTATTCTATCGAGTTAGGATAGCGCTGTCCAAAGCGTTTTTTTGATGCGCTCATTGCCATCAAACCTTATTTTGCGATTCAGCTTTGCACCCCATCGCAGTGGAGATTTTTTTGACCAAGCCAGCTATCCTCGCCATGAAAAGCGTGCACCCGTTTTATTTGGAGGCATTGCGCTCTGAGTATGACGTTCACCTCAATACGCACAACGATGATCCAGCGGCTTTCGAAGCACTTAAGCCGCAGATTATTGGCCTGGCTGCCAGCGGCGAATCTGTCGTGCCCGGTGCTTTGATCGAGCAATTGCCCGCTTTGAAAGTGATCTCCGTATTCGGCGTGGGCTACGACGGTGTGGATGTCAAAACCGCAGCCGAGCGAAGCGTGGGCGTGTCACACACGCCCGATGTGCTGACTGACGATGTCGCGGATTTGGCTTTGGGCTTATTGCTCGCCACGAGCCGCAGCATTGCCCGAGCCGATCAGCATGTGCGCCAAGGCGCATGGCCAAAGGGCTTGTTGCCATTGGCTAGAAAAGTGTCTGGTGCCCGCTTAGGCATCGTCGGCTTTGGGCGCATTGGCAAAGCGATTGCCAAGCGAGCGGCAGGCTTTGATATGGCCATTTCCTACACGGCTCGATCTGAAAAAACTGACTCGGGCTATCCATACGTTGCCAGCGTGGTGGAGTTGGCAAGACAAGTTGATTTTCTCGTGGTGATCACGCCCGGCGGCGAGGGCACAAAGCATTTGATCAATGCACAGGTGCTCGAAGCTTTAGGCCCTCAGGGCTATTTGATCAACGTGGCTCGCGGCAGCGTGGTGGATGAAGCAGCATTGGTACATGCTTTGAAAGAAGGCCTCATCGCGGGCGCGGGGCTGGATGTATTTGCCAATGAGCCGCATGCGCCGCAAGAGCTTTGGACGATGCCCAATGTGGTGCTCACGCCGCATATCGCCAGCGCCACGGTGCAAACGCGACAAGCAATGGCCAAGCTCGCATTTTCCAACATGCAAGCGGGCACGCGAGGGCAAGCGCTGCTTACCCCAGTACCTGAGTTGCGCCATGCTGCAGCTTAATCACTGAGCAGCGCCGTGATCCACGTTTTCGACGCTCGCTTTGATGCAGTGGCGATCAGTGCTGGTGCACTAGAACGCTTGTGCACCGGCGCACTGTGGAGCGAAGGCCCGGTGTGGATGCATGAAGACAATAGCGTGTTGTGGAGCGACATTCCCAACAACCGCATGCTGCGCTGGAGTGCAGCGGATGGCATGAGCGTATGGCGCGAGAAAGCAGAGTTTTGCAACGGCCACACGCGTGAAGCCGATGGAGGGTTGCTGCATTGCTCACATGGCTTGCGGGCCATCGTTCGTACCAAGTTTGGCAGCTCGCTCACCGAACAGGCCGATGAGATCGTGGTGGACAACTACCAAGGCCGCCGCCTCAATTCGCCCAACGATATCGTTGTGAAATCTGATGGCACGCTGTGGTTCACCGATCCGCCCTATGGCATTGTGTCCAACCACGAAGGCTACAAAGCGGACAGCGAGCTGGGCGACTGCTATGTGTTTCGTTTTGATCCGCGCACAAGAAGTTTGCGCATCGTGACTGATTTGATTGAAGAGCCCAACGGCTTGGCGTTTTCGCCCGACGAATCGGT
>JANMFP010000623.1:0-4461 GCA_031378135.1 Variovorax sp.
GGTACGGGTACACATAATGCAAGCGAATCCACGCGCCATAAGGCTCGGCCAGCTTGGACAGCTCTTCGCACAACTCAAACATGCGCGTCTTCACCGGCTTGCCATCGAAGAAGCCAGTGCGGTATTTCACATCCACACCGTAGGCGCTAGTGTCTTGAGAAATGACTAACAGCTCGCGCACACCGCCTTCAAACAGCGCTTTGGCTTCTTTCAGCACATCACCCACCGGCCGGCTCACCAAATCGCCACGCATGCTGGGGATGATGCAAAAGGTGCAGCGGTGGTTGCAGCCTTCGCTGATTTTTAAATAAGCGTAATGCTTGGGCGTTAATTTGATTCCGAATGCTGGCACGAGATCAGTAAACGGATCATGCGGCTTAGGCAAATGCTTGTGCACCGCATCCATCACCTCTTGCGTCGCATGCGGGCCCGTGACGGCGAGGACGCTGGGGTGAATGCTTTTAACGAGGTTTTGAGTATCAAATTGGCCACTAGCCGGCGTATTTGTTGCGCGGGCAGCTATTAAATCAGGAGCGTCTTCCGGTTTCATATCGACCGTTTTCGCACCTAAACAACCCGTCACGATCACACGGCCATTCGCTGCCAGCGCCTCGCCGATCGTGTCCAAGCTTTCTTTGACGGCATCGTCAATGAACCCACAGGTGTTCACGATCACCAAATCCGCGCCTTCAAAAGTCTTGGAGGTTTCGTAACCCTCGGCAGAGAGCTGCGTGAGGATCAACTCAGAATCAGTCAGCGCCTTAGGGCAGCCAAGGCTGACGAAGCCGACTTTGGGGATTTTGGTGGGAGCGATTTCGAGGGTGGCAGCAGTCATCTCTCTATTGTCTCAGATGACACACTTCGGCCACAGCATTGAAGGCAAACAATGCCTGATTCCAAACACCGTCTGATCATCATGCAAAAAGTCAAACGTAGTACTTTTGGGTGATTGACACATAACTAACAGTCTTTAAGATCAGGTCACAAATTGCCACAACAATATTGTTAAGCAAAACCTACACAACACCGGAGAGCACAATGAAACATTACTTGAGAGTGATCGCTGGCATTGGAATGGCCGTAGCAGCCATCGCGGGAGCTTCCTCAGCCTCTGCTCAATCATCTTGCACTGCGGCACAAACATCACAAGTGTTCAGCTTTACCGGCGCATCGCAACCTTATACGGTTCCGGCAGGTGTCGTCTTAATCAACATGTACATCTCCGGTGCGCAAGGTGGCACTGGCGGCGGTACTAATCCAGGAGCTGGCGGCCTAGGCGGCAAAGTCACTGGCAAGCTCAATGTCACTGCGGGCGATACGCTTTATGTGCATGTTGGCGGCCGAGGATCCGTTTTTAATGGAGCTGCTTTGGGTGGCAACGCGGGTGGCGGTATTGGCGGTGGCGCTAGCGATGTGCGATTGAATACCGATGCAGTTGTCAACCGTGTGGCTGTAGCTGGCGGCGGCGGTGGTGGCGGAACGACTGGATGCGATCAAGGAAGCGCAACAACTTTTGGTGGCGGAGGTGCAGGTGGTGTAGGCGGCGGTGGAGCGGGTACTGCTGGTGGAGATAGTGCTACTTCCGGTGGCGTTGCTGGTGGTGGCGCTGGAGGCACACTCGGAGTAGGTGGCGCAGCAGGAATTGGCTGCGGTGGCTTTCTAGGCGTAGTAGGTTCAGCCTCGGGTGCAGGAGGCGATGGTCAAACATGCTGCTGCTTTTTTGTACCCAGCATTCCGGGCGGCGGCGGCGGCGGCGGCGGTGATATGGTTGGCGGCGGCGGTGGTGGTGGTTCTGCCGGTACAACAAGTTGTAGCGGAAATAGCAAAGGCGCCGGTGGCGGCGGCGGCGGCGGCTCTTCTATGGCAACTGGTCTCACACAAACGAGCATCCTTAACGGTGTGCAGACTGGCGATGGCTCTGTAGAACTTTGTTTGACCAAAGAGGCTGATCTTGCAATCACCAATACCAACAGCAGCACGACCGCTGTGATTGGCGTGACGGCAACGTACACCATTCAAGCCACCAATGCAGGCCCATCAGGCGTGGTCGGTGCTACTGTGAGCCACATGATGCCCGCGGCATGTACCAGCTTGAGATGGTCGTGCGTGGGTGCTGGCGGTGCTACCTGTTCTGCAAGCGGCAATGGAAGCATCAACGATGCTGTGAGCATGCCATCCGGCACAACACTGACCTACGTTGCCAGTTGCTTGGTATCGGCAACTGCCAGTGGAGTTTTAAGTGGCTCCGCCACAATCGCTGCTCCATTAGATGTGACAGACCTCAACCTTGCTAACAACACAGCTGTCGGCAGCGCCACCTTAGTCACTCCTGCGGTAGCTCAGGCTGCTGCGGCGGCTGGTGGTGGTAGCGTTGCTGGTGGCAGTAATGACAGCGGCGGCTGTACTATGGGTTCAACAGATGCCCCATTTGATCCAAGCTTGCCTTTGTTGGTCTTGTTGGCTATGGCTGGCATTTTGAAAGTGCGCCGCCACAGAAAATAAGCCAAGAATGTTCGCTCATGTAAATTGACGAACATTCAAATCTGAGGGTGCGATATGCTGCATATTGCACCCTTTTCTTTTTTCCACACACAGCGTTGATCCGCATATCCGTTCGACGTTTTATTCCTGAGCTTTCATGAAAAAATCATATCTCTACAGCTTTACAAGCTACCTATCTGTTCTTCTTGCGCTTGTCATATCAGTTGCCACGCCTGCCGTTGCAGCCAATGAAGCAGGTGCACGCAAGCTCGCTGAGCGTGCTTTCCCAGGCAAGCAGGTAGAAGCCTTCCGTCAACTGCCGAATTTGCCGTTTTATGAGCTGTGGATCAGTCGGAATTTGGTTTATACCGATCTGGATGCAAAAGTCCTTATTGTGGGAAATATGCTCGAAGCCAGCTCACTGCGCAATCTTCGTGAAGCTAGGCTGGCCGAGTTGACGGCAGTGCAAATGAAAGATTTGCCTTTAGATCAAGCGATCAAAACCGTGCGTGGCAATGGTAAAAATAAAGTGGTTGTTTTTGCAGATGCAAATTGTGGCTACTGTAAAAAATATGAGGCTGAATTGAAGACTCTGGATAACGTCACGATCTATACGGTGATGTATCCCGTGTTGTCACCAGATTCCAAACTCAAAGCCCGAGCAGCTTTATGCGCTAAAAATCCTGAGCAAGTTTGGAATGATTGGATGGTTCGCGGAAAAGCCATGCCTAAGCCGCCAGACGCTTGCCAGCCTGCTCTCGATCAAATCATTGTATTTGGTAAAAAGAATGATATCGGTGTTACGCCCACTACATTTTTGGAAAACGGCAAACGGTTTCCCGGTTTTTTGCCTGTCGCCACACTCAAGAAAGAATTGGAATCTATCCAACGATGAAGAAATGCTTGAACAGAAGCTCAGCGTAGCAAGTTCACCAGATATGGATTCAGAGCAAAGCCAATGGCATTGAACGTGGCATGCACAGCCACACACAGCCATAGTTTTTGATAGCGTTGCCAAAGCCAGCCCAAAGCCAAAGACGGGAAAAATACAGCAATGCAATGCAACGGAGGCCATGCCCACAAGTGCGCAACAGCAAACAAACTACTCACCACAACATTAGTTTTCCAACCACGCCAGCCAGGCAGACGCATGTCCAACCAATGCTGTAAGTTTGCCCTGAATATATATTCTTCTAAGAGCGGATAAACCAGCAAGCGCAGCAACAAAGAAGCAAGGATGCTGTGCGATTCAAGCAAGGCTAATATCCGCTGTTATTTTGGTTGAAAATTGATTTGAAGATCCCAGTCTTGCTGGAGCTCACAACTCAGCGCTTCATCCCAAATGCTGCCATCATCTGCTCTTGCATTTGCGCAGCCATGCTTTGGGATTGCTCCATGAAGTTGCCCATGAATTGCGTGGTTTGAGTGGCGCTGGGCAAAGCGCCAAGATTGGGCAGAGCGCCCGCGCCGAATTTGCTTTGCAGATCTGTGAAGGCTTGCATGTTTTTCTCGAGCATGTTGCCCATGAAACCTTGCATGGTGTGGCCATAAAAACGGATCATGTTGGCGAGCGCTGCCTCGCTGAACATGGGAACGCCGCCACTTTCTTCTTCCAAAATAATTTGCAGCAAGATGGAGCGAGTGAGATCTTCATTCGTTTTGGCATCGCGCACAGCGAAGGGTTTGCCATCGACCACGAGTTGCTTGACTTCTGTGAGCGTGATGTAGACCGAGCTGACGGTGTCGTACAAGCGGCGATTGGGGTATTTTTTGATGATGTGTAGCGCAGCGTTGGCGTTGGATGCATCCGCTTGCGGCGCGGTGGTTATCTTCTTTGTTACCAAAATGGATGCTCCTAGAAATGCTTGCTGCAATGCACCATTCTAGGCATAGCGAAGCAATGAGCGCAGGGCAGAAATGCAAAAACCGCTTAGGTTTACCCTAAGCGGTTTGGAATATTTGGTAAGTGCACCCAAAATT
>JANMFP010000352.1:0-2159 GCA_031378135.1 Variovorax sp.
TCTGTGATGATTTCTGTGATGATTTCTGTGATGATTTTGGCCATGCGCTCGTATTTGGCAGTGTGTGTGTTTCTGTGGCGTAAAGTGTGTGCAAAGGCTTGGCGCTGTGTCAGCCGCGCGGTGAATATGACGTTAAGTTCAAATGCTTACAAGCCCTGGAGATCAACATTGAATCACGACACTTTTGCGCAATCTCTGCTTCTCCCTGTTTCTCGCCGCGTTTGTCTGCAAACGGGTTTGGCGACTGGTTTGTGGGGTTTGGGGCTACAACCCGCGCTGGCTTTGCCCGGGGCGCAAACTGAGATGTGGATGGATGCAGCGCGCTCGCGCGAGCTTCCCGTTTTGCTGCGCTGGCCTGCGGGTAAGCCGCTGGGTGTGATGGTGTATTCACATGGCTTGGGGGGCAAAAAGGAGGGTGGCGATGTTTGGGGCAAAGCTTGGGCTGGCGCAGGTTTGCTGGTGGTGCATATGCAGCATCCGGGCAGCGATGCGGCTTCGCTCAAAGGGGGATTCCCTGCGCTGCGCCAAGCATCTATGCCGGAGCAATTGGTGGCGCGTATGCAAGATGTGCGGTTTGTGATTGCTGAGATCAATCGCCGCAAGTCTTTGGGCGCCGAGAATTGGCGCGATTTGCCGACTGACAAGCTGGCTGTAGGCGGCCATTCCTTCGGCGCGCGCACGACCATGCTCACTGCGGGCTGGCAACGCAACGGAAACAACGGCACAGATCCGCAGCCCAAGGCTTTCGTAGCGCTCAGCCCTGCGTTATCAAACAAAAACAATCTCGCGCAAAGCCGCCAAGAAATGGCTTCGGTCAAGCGCCCTTTTTTGGTTTGCACGGGCAGCTTGGATGGCGAAATCATGGGCAATGGCGAAACGCCCGAGAGCCGCCGCATGGTGTATGACGCGACGCCTAAGGGCAAGAAGGCCTTGCTCTGGCTCGATGGTGCGGATCATTTCACGTTTGCAGGCAACGAAAAGCTGATCCCGAGCACCTTTATTGTGCGCCGCGAGCAGGCCACAATGGATGCCGAAGCTGCACATCACGAGCGCGTGGCTCGGGTGAGCACGGCTTGGCTCAAGGAGCAGCTTTTGGGGCAACCGATGAGCGCTACAGCCTTACCGTCGTTTGGGTTGGGGGCGGCTGATCAGTTTTTGCGGGGCTGATCAGCGGTTGGGTTTGCTATTTAATCAATAGCGAAAAGGTCAATATTTATGCCGGCCAGCAGCATTTTTTAATCAAATTTAGCCGGGAAAAACGATCCCACCCAGCCCGAGCATCTTGGGCTTTTGAAACGGCTTCCAAGCACCTTCGCGCTGAGCCAAGCGATCCGCTACTGTCCACCAAGCGCTGGGGTTCAGGCCGATGCCGAAATGGCTGGCGAGCACTTCGATGTTCTCTGTTTGCGCGTGGCCAAGATCGGGCTCATCGCTTTGAATGCTGCCTTGCCATGCGACGATGCCATCGGTTTTGGAATACACGCTCGTGGTGGGCACTGGGGGGGCTTTGTGCAGCTCGAAATTCTCGGCTTCTCGCTCGATCTTGCGGCCGCTGACCATCTCATACAAACGCCAAGCATTGGTGGAGCGAGGCGGTCCTGAAAAAGGTGTGCCCAGAGTAATCACGCAGCGCACAAGATCAGGCAGCTCTTTCGCGATCTCGCGCGCATACACGCCACCTAAGCTCCAGCCGACCAAGCTCACTTTGCGGCCAGATGCAATGTGCGCTTCTTGCAACCTATTTTTGATGGCACTCAGCACGCCTGCGCGCGGCCCAAAATTATTGCCTTGTTGCCAACCAGACACCTCGTACCCCAGGCTTTGAAGATACTTGCGCAATGGAAAGGTGGAGGTATCGTTCGCCGCTAAGCCCGGGAAGACGATCACAGCGTGGCCATCGCCCGCAGGCGCTTTTTGCAAGGCGGGCCAAGCAGGCAAGACCGCACCGAACTCCCAAAACGCGCGCAATTCCAAAGCCAGCAGACCCATGCCGGGCGCGGCTAGCGCATCGTGGCCATAGGAAGCTTCCGGTGCTGGGCTGGTTGGGGATGTTGGCGTACTTTTTCTCATGAGCAGGGTTGGCCAGAGCGAACTGAGGAGTGAAATCAAGTGACATTGTCTAGGATATGCCACGCCAAAACAGGGCCTCGCGCCCATGC
>JANMFP010000009.1:0-1728 GCA_031378135.1 Variovorax sp.
GGTTAGTATTTATTCAGTCCGCGCCATCTCGCCAGAGGCATTGACGACGAAGAAGGCACTGCCTTGGAAACGAGCCACCCAAGCATGGAGGAAGGAGATGAAAAAGCCGATGCAACCCAAAGCCATCGTCAATTGCGGAATCCACAACGGCGAGGCATCCGCGCCGGGCGACACATCGTGCGTGATGTAAGACACCCAAACGAGGCGGCAGGCATACCAAGCCACATAAGCCGTCACTGCGCAAGCCAGTGCGAGGCAAAAATGCTCCAGAGCGTTTTGCACTTTGGCACTCAGCCTTTGCATCAGCAACGTCACGCGGATGTGATCGCCTTGGCGCAGCGTAGAAGGCAGTGCAAGGAAGAGTGCTGCGGCAATCGAATAGCCCGCATAAGCATCCAAGCCCTGAATATCCCAGCGAAATTCACGCGCTGCCACGCCGAGCATGATGCTGCCAAACGCAGCCAACATCGACAAGCAGGCCAGCGCCATCAAGGCTTGGTAAAAACGGTTCAAAATCGATTGCATGCTCTTCTCCATGGCGCTGCAAAGACGCAGCATCACCTCAGCGCTGCATCACAGCGCCAGTTAATTACTATATATTTGATAGCACTCCGTGCAGCATTTATGCCGGCAAAGTGCTGATTTCGATCTAAATTACTTCTTACGGAAGGCATCCACAATGCCTTGACCTTCTGCGCCAGCTGTTTTGAGCCAATCGCCAGTCATCGTTTCGCCAATGGCCATCAACTCTTTGCGCAGCGAATCGCTGGGCGGCGCAATCTTCATGCCTTTGGCACCCAGCTCTTTCACGAAATCGCTGTCTTTTTGCTCGCTGATCGCCCAGCCGCGCGACTCTGCAGCCGCAGCAGCTTTGAGCACCGCATCTTGCGTTGGCTTATCGAGCGCATCAAAGGCCTTCTGGCTCACGACTGTTGCGTTGCGTGGCAACCATGCGTTGACGGTGTAGAAGAATTTGGTTTGCTCGAAGAGCTTGTTTTCTACGCCGCTGGCGCTTGAGGTGAGGAAGTTTTCTACCGTACCTGTGGCGAGCGCTTGGCCGAGCTCAGCCAACTGAATCGTGGTGGGCTGGGCTTTGAGCATTTGCGCGATGCGCGTGGTGGCAGGGTTGTAGGCGCGCATTTTGGTGCCTTGCAAATCTTGTGGGCCTTTGATTTCTTTCACGGAGTAGAGTGATTGGCCGGGCCATGGCACAGAGAACAAGAGCTTGATGCCTTGGCCAGCGAGCAATTTGTCGAGCGCAGGCTTGGATGCTGTGTAGAGCTTGCGAGCTTGGGCATAGTCGGTGGCGAGGAAAGGAATGGAATCCACACCAAAAAGCACATTCTCATTGGCCAAGCCCGAGAGTAAGAATTCACCAGCAGGTGTTTGACCAGTTTGCACGGCGCGCTTGATTTCGTTGGCTTTGTACAGCGAGCCGTTGGGATGCAGCGTGATTTTGAGCTTGCCCGCAGTGGCTTTGTCCACCTCGTTGGCAAAGAGTTGCACGTTTTCTGTTTGGAAGCTAGCTACAGCATAACCAGTGGGCAAATCCCATTTGGTTTGTGCGAATGTACCAGTGGCCGTGAGAGTTGTGGCGAGCGATACGGCAAAAGATAAAAGCAGTTTTTTCATGAATTTCTCCGGGTTTAAAAGGAAGCGAGTTGATGGTTGAGTAAATCGGTGATCAGCATCGCGCCGGGCGCATGCGTGATGCAGAAAGCGGGTTTG
>JANMFP010000026.1:0-3184 GCA_031378135.1 Variovorax sp.
CGTGCCACAGCTTGCAGCGCATCGATCTTACGCGCCGCGAGCACCAAGCCCAAGTGCGATTTCTGGCTCGATGCCAATTGCCGCGCCACTTCAGCGCCAATGCCCTCAGAAGCTCCAGTAATAACTATTATTTTCATAGCACTCCGAGCAGCTTATATGCCGGCGAGTTGATGATTTGAGCAAATATTTTAGGTCAGAAAGCGAGTGCAAACCTGTCCCGCGAGCGGCACACGGGTCGCGAAGATAAAGTGTCGCGCTCCAAGGCCTGTGATCGCCACAGTCGCCATGCTCTCATGAGCCCGAGCGTCAAAGTAGCGAGCGTTTCGCGCGAAGACTTTCAGAATTGCTATCAGGCCACGGCTGTGGTTGGGTTGTCTCACGCAGCGACATAAAGGAGGAATTCGGGCGAAGCCCGAAGGGGGACAGTCGCGGAGTGGGATAGCCCAAGCGCAGACGCGGCCGCGCTCAACTACTTGAACTTTTGGCGCGAAGTAATACTATTAATTCAATAGCAATCCACGCATATTCTATGCCGGCAAAGCGCCCAAAGCGATCAAAAACAAGCCCAAATCTGCCCGGCGAGCATCACCATAAACTCTGGGCGAATGTAGATCGAAAACACGCCGATGCAGCTGAGCACAGCGGCGCTGTAAAGCAAAGGTTTCTTGTATTTACTCATCGGCTCGTTAGCATTCAAGCAGGCTTGAGCGACCGCGAAATCGCCTCTTCCCGCACCGGCAAATTCACCAGCGCCGCGAAGATGCCCAAGCCAGTCGAGATGTACCAAACGATGTCGTAACTGCCGGTTTTGTCATACAGCACGCCGCCCAGCCACACGCCCATGAAGCTGCCAATTTGATGGCTGAAAAATACGAAACCGCCAAGCATAGACAGATGCGCCACGCCGAAAATCTGCGCCACAGTCGCGTTGGTCGGCGGCACGGTAGAGAGCCACAGCAGCCCCATCACGCTGGAGAAAATGTACACGCTCCAAGGCGAGAGTGGCACGATGAGGAAGATGGAAATGGCGACAGCGCGGGCTAAGTAGATGGCGCTCAAGATGTATTTTTTCGGCATGCGTTGACCGAGCGAGCCTGCGATATACGTGCCGAACACGTTGAACAAACCAATCAACGCCAGCGCGTAACTTGCCACTTGCGGGGAGAGGCCTTTGTCTTTCAAATAGCTGGGCATGTGCACGCCGATGAACACCACTTGAAAGCCGCAGACAAAATAGCCCGCCACCAGCAGCTGGAAACTTGGGTATTTGAAAGCTTCTTTCAATGCTTCCCAAATGCTTTGATCACGCACGGGCACTGCGCCGCCTGCGAAGCTGGCCTCGCGGAGAAAGAAAGCCAGCGGTGCAATCAGCAAGGTGGCGGTTGTCAAAATCAGCAGCGCGTTTTGCCAGCCAAAATTGCTGATCAAAAAGCCTTCGGTGGGGACCATGAGGAATTGCCCAAACGAGCCTGCCGCTGCAGCCACGCCCATCGCCCAAGAGCGCTTAGCTGGATCAATATTGCGGCCAATCACGCCATAGATCACGGCATACGTTGTGCCCGCTTGCGCTGCGCCGATCAAGATGCCGGTGGTGAGCGTAAACATCAGCGTGGTGGTCGATAGCGCCATGCCCGCCAGCCCGAGCGCATACAGCACCGCGCCGCCGACGATCACTCTAAAAGCACCAAAGCGATCTGCCAGCATGCCCGCGAAGATGCCGAAAAATCCCCAGGCAAGATTTTGAATTGCCAAGGCAAAAGAAAAATCAGCCCGCGTCCAGCCATTGGCCATCGTGATCGGCTGCAGCCAAAGGCCAAAGCCATGTCGAATGCCCATCGAGAGCGTCACGATCATCGCGCCAGCAATCAGCACCTGCTGCATGGAGAGTTTTTGTGGGATATTGAAATTCATCCTCACATTGTCGTGCTTTACGCGAGCGTCTGCTGTGCCCAAACTGACAGGAATTGATCAGATACAGACATCAATCAGCTATTTTGAATGCATCAACAGCCCAAGCTCAGTGCTTGCAAAGTTTTGCCGCTCTTGCTGTCTGTGACGACTAAATTGATTTGCCGAGGATGCGCTTTGCCTGCGCTCAGCGTGGGTGCGAGGCTGCTGAATTTGAGCGTTTGTGCGCCGGAGAATTGCCCGAGCGGCACGTATTGGCGCACGACGAAATCGTTTTTCAAGCTCTCGCCTTTGTTCTCGCCAGCGGTCACGCGGCTGATGTGATCGTGCTCGGTCACGGTGAAATAAGCGCTCCAGCCGCTTGCTGCATCAAGCGGTGCGACCCTCGCTTCAAAACGGTTGGGCTCAATCTGGCTCAAAGCGATATTGGCTTTGGCGGCTTCACTGCCCGCAATGAGCGCGGATTGTTTGCCGTAATCACGCACCGTGAGGCCGTTTTTGGCGAGCTGGGGTGTGTAGATGCTGCTCAGATTCGTGCGCTTTGAGAGCTCGCGCTGGCGCTGTGTGTAGGCCGGCGCGGCGAAGCGATCTGTCCAGCCGATGTAATCCCAGTAATTCACATGGAATGCCTGCGCCACCACCTTACCTTCTTGCTGCGCAGCTTTAAACTGCGAGAGCCAGGCATCTGCCGGCGGGCAAGAGCTGCAGCCCTCCGAGGTGTAAAGCTCAATCACAGGCGTGATCGTCTCTGCAGACTTTGCCGAGCAGTTTTCCATAGAAAAAACTACTGTAGCCGGCAAAAATACTGCGCAGAGCGCTATTGAAAGCGTAGCGTATGAACGGGTGGAGAGGAGGGAGTGCGACATGGTGTGCTCCTTGTTAAGCACGTATCTGTCGCGGTGTTTCAATCCTTCTTACACGGGCTCGATCACGTTGTTTTTGTTGCGATCTTGTCTTGCGTCTTCAATTCAAAATCGCTTGCATCGTGGCGTTCATGCAATTGGCTGCTTGGCTCACCTTGCACGCGGTTGACCATGCGGCCACGTTTGACGGCTGGGCGGGCATCGAGTTCGTTCGCCCAGCGCAGGACGTTTTTGTAGGTGTGGACTTGTAGAAATTCGGCAGCGTCATACGAACGGCCAAGTGCCATTTGGCCGTACCAAGGCCAAATCGCCATATCGGCAATGGTGTAGTCGTCGCCGCAGACGAATTTGCGCTCGGCGAGCAGGCGGTCGAGCACGTCCATTTGGCGCTTGGTTTCCATGGCGTAGCGGTC
>JANMFP010000048.1:0-5514 GCA_031378135.1 Variovorax sp.
GTGCTCAAACTCGGGTTTGTGCAAGAGCATTACGCGCTGTATTTGCGCTACCAAACCAGCCGGCATTCTGGCGGTGGCATGGATCACGACAGCATTGATCAATACACGCAATTCTTGCTGCAAAGCCGCGTGAATTCGCGCATCGTGGAGTTTCGCGAACCTAGCGTGAATGGCGAGCTTGGTGCACTCAAGATGGTGACGATTTTGGATGTGCTTTCCGCGGGCATTTCAGCGGTGTACACGTTTTACGAACCCGAGGCCCAAGCCGCTTACGGCACGTACAGCATTCTTTGGCAAATACAGCAGGCACGTGAGCTAGGCCTGGCGCATGTGTATTTGGGCTATTGGATTGAAGGCAGTCCGAAGATGGCTTACAAGGCGCAGTTTGGGCCTCATGAATTGTTACAACATGGGCATTGGCAGAACAGCTCGCGCGAGGCCGGTTTGCCTGCCGTGTGATTTCACACTATAAAATTCATGCCATCTGATGAAATAATTAGACGGCATGAAAAAGATTCCATCGACCACCCCCACCATTCAAGTCATTGAGCGCATGTTTGCGCTGTTGGATGTGCTCTCCTCCCGTGAGGGCGCGATCTCGCTCAAAGAAATCAGCGAAAAAACCGGCCTGCATCCCTCCACCACGCATCGCATCTTGAACGATCTCGCCATTGGCCGCATGGTGGACCGCCCTGAATCCGGCAGTTATCGCCTCGGCTTGCGCTTGCTGGAGCTTGGCAACCTCGTGAAAGATCGCCTGAATGTGCGCGATGCAGCCCTGCCCGCGATGCGCGAGCTGCACAAGCTCACGCAGCAAACGGTCAATCTCTCTGTGCGCCAAGGTGATGAAATTGTGTATGTCGAGCGGGCATATAGCGAGCGAAGCGGCATGCAAGTGGTGCGCGCCATTGGCGGCCGCGCGCCACTGCATCTCACCTCGGTCGGCAAACTCTTCCTCGCGTTTGACGACGCCACCCGGGTGCGCCAATACGCCACGAGAACGGGCTTGCCCGGGCAAACTAAAAACAGCTTCACGCAACTCCCCAACCTAGAGCGCGAGCTCGCCAAATGCCGGCAATACGGCGTGGCTCGAGACAACGAAGAACTCGAGCTCGGTGTGCGCTGCATGGCCGCAGGCATCTATGACGATCAATCGAAACTCGTCGCCGGCCTCTCGATTTCCGCCCCCGCAGACCGTATCAACGAAGATTGGCTGCCGCGATTGCAAGCGACAGCAAAAGAGATTTCTTTTGCGCTCGGGCATCGGGCTTGAATATCATTGCATAGCTCATGAATTGATAGCAATCTGCGCAATATATATATGCCGGCTAGGCCATCATTTCGATCATTAAAAGCAAAGGAATTGTGATGCCAAGCGCCGTTCTCGTGATCGACGTTCAACAAGGCCTTTGCGAAGGCCCGGGCGCTGCGTTTGATTGCGCTGGCACGATTGAACGAATCAACCAAGTGACCCGCCAAGCGCGCGCTGCTGGCTCACCTGTGATCTTCATTCAACACGAATCACTGGCTGGCTATCTGGCGCACGGCACGAAAGATTGGCAACTTGCAAGCGGGCTAGAAGTGCATGCTGCGGATCACAAGATCAGAAAGACCACGCCCGATTCGTTTTTACAAACCGACTTAGCTGCCATGCTTCAAACAATGCATGTCACCTCGCTCGTCATCTGTGGCATGCATTCAGAGTTTTGTGTGGACACCACCACACGCAAAGCCCTCGCGCTAGGCTTCCCCGTCACGCTCATCTCTGATGCACACACCTCCGCTGGCAACAGCGTCTTAACGCCCGAGCAAGTGATCGCGCATCACAACGCCACCCTCACTAATATTTCCAGCTTCGGCCCACGAGTCACAGCCAGAGCGAGCAGCGATATTCACTTTTAAAACAATCCGTTTCGCAGTGTGAGCCGTCCTAGATTCACATATACCGATCCCAATACCCAGCCTGCGGCTCGATTTGCTCCACCACATCGACCCATAAGCCACTTGGGTCAAAAAAGCCAAACCGGCGTTGGCCAAAGGGCTCGTCGGTCAGCGGATAGTCTGCCTTCAGCCCGCGCGTCTGCACCTTTGCAAACGCCGCTTTCGCATCTTCCACCCGCAACTCAAAACACATGCCCTTGCCCGAGAATTCCTCGGGGCCAGGCGGCGCAGAAGGATGATCTGGCGACATGAATGCCAATGTGGCGCTGCCCTCTTCGGCAACCAAAAGCGTGAACCATTGGCTGTCAAACACCACTTCAAAGCCGAGCTTGGTCTGCCAAAAATTCCGGCAAGCTTGACGTTGCGCGGTCACGATGATGGGGTAACGGTCGATGAATTTCATGATGAACTCCTGTTGATGCTGATCCAATTCAACTTGCCTGACCCTGATCCACATCGACATGGACGACATGCTCTTGAGTACAGGTTTAAACAAACAGACAAACTGTTTATTTGTTTACTTTACCATAATATGAATAAAACAAACAATCTGTCTGTTAATATTCAAGAATGGCCACCAACCCCGAGCGCAGCGCCCTCACCCGTCTAAAACTCATCGAGCAAGCGCGGTTGTTGTTTGCTCGCCAAGCTTACGCAGCTACGGGCACGGAGGCGATTTTGGAGGCCGCTGGCGTCAAACGAGGTGCGATGTATCACCACTTTGCAGACAAATTAGCACTTTTCGAAGCTGTTTGCCAACAAATCAGCGCTGAAGCTGCCGAAGCGATTGAAGCAGCTTTGCCAGATCAGGCTCATCTCAGCCCCAAAGACCAGCTCTTGCAAGGCTCAGCAGCTTGGATGCGCTTCGTATTGCGAGCAGATATTCGGCAAATCATGCTGACTGACGCACCCACGGCTCTCGGCTGGGCACGCTGGCAAGCCTTAGAAAAAGATTGGAGCACCGCTTCGCTGCAAGCGGGCATCGAAGCCGCCATCCAAAGCGGCCAACTGCGCCCTGCATGCAGCGCAGACCTGTTCACCACGCTGATCAACGGCGCACTCAACGCCCTCGCCTTACGTGCCAGCGCCCCAGAAACGCCTCTGGCTGAGCCCCAATGGCAGGCCGCGCTTGAAGCTCTGTGGATGCCGTATTTTCAGCATCATTCATAAGATAAATCAGCGCGTAGCCGGCATGAAATATGCGTTGAGTGCTATTTTTTACAGAGCAAACCAGAACCATCTACGGTATGCGCGCCTTCAACTATGCGAGCAATGAGTTTTTCTTGGGTTTTAGCGCGTTGGTATGGCGGCTCTCTTGCTTAAAGCAAAGGCCTGACGGCAATATCAAAGTGCATCACATCCTCGCGAAAGCCCAGCTTGGTGTACAGCGAAATCGCAGGCCCATCACCGTAGTCCGCTTGCACATAGATCGCCCATGCGCCACAAGCCGTAGCAAGCGGCTGCAAGGCTTCGATCAGCGCGGTAGCAACACCTTGCCTGCGATGCTCGCTATCAACTGCTAAATCGTAGATGTAAATCTCGCTACGCGCTTGCTCGATCTTTTGCAGCTCGTAAGCTACGAGGCCGCCCACGACCTTAGCTTGCGCCACAACTGCGATGATGAACACTTCATCTTTCGCCAAGAGTTTGGCCAGATAGGCCGCATCCGGCTGCTTGGCCGTGTAGGCATCCGCATCTTCAAACGCTTTGCCAAACATACCCAGCAAGCCGGGCACGAGATGGCCATCCTCAGTGCGCAGGCGTTGGACAGTGAATGTGCTCATAAGGTCCTCGCTAAAGCTTCAAGTTGATCTGCCGCTTTTCCCCAACCTTCAGAAAAACCCATTTTTTCGCGCACAGCGCAGTCTTCCGCATTCCAATGCCGCGCCGATGCGCGATACAGCGTGCCGCCGCCGGGTGCATCGGAGAGTTGAATATCGCCCACCATGAAGGCTTTGCCCGATAGCTGCCACGCGCTGGTCAAGGCATCGGTGAAGACCAATTAGTGAGATGTGTTCTGTGCTTCAGTCATGCTTGAATACTCCTAAAGATATAGCACTCTGCACATATTTTATGCCGGCTACCAAATGATTTGTCTTCAATTTTGTCATTCGACGAGATGCTTCAAGACCCGAGCCTGCATGCTCGTCATGCGTCAAGCTGTAGAAGCGCTTTCAGAGGCCATGCGATAGCCACCCATGCGCTTCACATAGGCCAGCAAGTCTGTGAAAAACGGATTTGAGCTCAGCGTGGATGAGTCGCCAACAAGCAGCAACTTGCGCTTAGCGCGGGTTATGCCCACGTTCATGCGGCGGATGTCGGAGAGAAAGCCGATGTCGCCTTGGCTGTTGCTGCGCGTCAGCGAGATAGCAATGATGTCGCGCTCTTGGCCCTGAAACGAATCAACCGTGCCCACGCTGAGCATGCGCTGCGCCAGCAGAGGGCCCAGCATGTCGTTTTCCTCAATGGCATCCTTCAAATAATTGATTTGGGCGCGATAGGGGGCAATCACGCCGATGGAAAGCGCGCGTTGCTCGTCACGCTGTTCGCGATTTTGCTCATGGCTTTGCTCACGCGCGATCTTGTCATAGGGCGCCAGTAGCTGGGCAAGGCGCTTGAGCAATACATCTGCTTCATCTGGATTGGCCGTGGAGCGGCTCTCGGGAATCGTGATCTCGAGCAAGCCAAGGCCAGCCGTGTCGAGGAATTCCACAGGCAAATCGGGCGCGAAACTCTCGTCGTAGGCGCTCAGGCCCGCGTAGCGCACGCTTGGGTGCGCCTGCAATCGGCCGCCATAAAACTGCTCGGAGCTGAATGCCATGATGTGCTCGTGCATCCGGTATTGCACATTCAGCATGCGAGCCGTGGCAGGCTGCCGCTTGATGCATTTTTCAAACAAGGTTTCGCGCAAGCCCCCATCAACACCCCGAGCCGCCTTTTCGCTTTTCACCGTGGGCGGCAGCTGGTGGTGGTCGCCCGCCAACACCACGCGCTGGCCTTTGGCAATTGGAATCCAGCAGCCCGGCTCTAGGGCTTGGGCGGCTTCGTCAATGAACACCGTCTCAAAGTCAAGGTAACGAATGTTGCGATGGCTCGCGCCCACCAGCGTGCTGGTGATGACCTGCACCGACTCCAACACGTCGTCAACCATGAAGCGCTCCAGATCATTGGCAGCTTGAGACAGTGTTCGCGCTTCTTCCTTCAACAGCCGGCGCTGCTCTCGCCCCTCAAAGCCAAAATCGCGCGCATGCTTGCTCGCCAATTCAGCAGCCGTGTTGCGGTGCTGCTCGGCGGTCTGGCGCATCGCGCGCATTTTGGCGTAGCTCGGATGCGCCATCACTCGCGCATCGAGCGTGTGCTCAAGCAGCAGCTCAGAGACACGGCTGGGGTTGCCCATGCGGATGACGTTGACACCGCGCTCGGCCAGCTTTTCCGTCAGCAGATCCACAGCAGTATTCGAAGGTGCGCACACCAACACGCGCCGCTCGCGTCGAATGGTTTCCAAAATGGCCTGCACCAGCGTGGTGGTTTTGCCTGTGCCGGGCGGGCCGTGAATGATGGCCACATCTTGGG
>JANMFP010000141.1:0-2630 GCA_031378135.1 Variovorax sp.
TGCTCAATCTCTGCGGGCTTGCTCATGTCTGCACCGTGGTAGGCCACGCGTGCGCCAACGCTGGCGATTTGCGAGCGAGCCGCTTCGATACTGGCCGCATCGCCGAAACCATTGAGCACGATGTTCGCGCCTTGTTTGGCGAGCTCGATGGCGATGCCTAAGCCGATGCCGCTGGTGGAGCCGGTGACGAGGGCGGTTTTGTTTTTGAGGGAAGAAGTCATAAGAAGTAAGGTAAAAATTAAACACGATGACGTAGTGACTGCCAACTATAAACCTGCCAATCACTGCGTGTTTGTTTTGAACTACCGCCGTAGATCACGCGCCCGCTAGCGAGCTGCGCTGGATGCGCTTTGACAAACTGTTGCAATCCTTTGAAATAATCTGGATTGACTGTTTGCCCTGCTTTGATTTCGATGGCGTGCACTTGGCTGCCATCTGCAACGAGCAGATCGACTTCATGACCCATGGAATCGCGGTAGAAATACAAAGGCTGATTTTGGCCAAAATGCCATTGGTCTTTGAGTGCTTCCATCACGATGAAATTCTCAAACAAATGCCCCCACAGCGGATCGCGAGAAAGCTGCTCAGCGCTGCGGATATTGAGCAACCAGCAGGCGAGGCCGCTGTCATAAAAATAAAGCTTGGGACTTTTGATGAGGCGCTTAGAGGTGTTGGTAAACCAAGGCTGCATGAGATAAACGATGCAGCTGGTTTGCAGCAAATCAATCCATCCCGTAGCTGTAGATTGCGAAACACCGGCATCGTTGGCTAAGTTGCTCAAATTCAAAAGCTGCCCTGAGCGGCCAGCGCATAGGCGAACGAAACGCTCAAAGCGCTGCAAATCATGCACGGCCGACAGTTCGCGTAAATCACGCTCTACGTAGCTTGCAAAATAATCAGCCAGAGCGACACTGGGGTTGAGCTGCTGATGATGGATGCGAGGGTAGAAGCCGTTGAACACAACCTGCGCGGCCTGAGTTTGCGCATAGTTTGGGTTGAGTCTGCACAGTTCAGACAGGCTCATCGGCAGCAGGCGCAAAATCGCATTGCGCCCAGCAAGAGACTGCGAAACGCCGCGCATCAATTCAAACTGCTGGCTTCCCGTGAGTACAAAACGGCCGGGCTGCGGATCGTTATCGATCATGCCTTGTAGGTAGGAGGGGAGCTCAGGGGTGCGCTGAACTTCGTCAAAAATCGCGCCTCGCTTGTAATTGCTCAAAAAGCCGCGAGGGTCTTCTAGCGCAAAGCGGCGAATATCCGGATCTTCCAAGGTGACGTAGGGCAAATGAGGGCATTCGCTGCGAGCAAGCGTGGTTTTGCCACTTTGGCGCGGGCCTGTGAGCGTGACGGCGGGATACTGGCTAAGTAGATTGCGAAAAAGAGCGGCGCTGTCGCGGTGAATAGGGTTGGATGGCATGCTGCGATTTTAGGCAAGTTTTGGTATTTTTTGCAAATTCACAAAATTTATGTGAATTTGCAAAAAATATGCTTCATCTACCTTTTAGGTGGTGCGAGCCGATAGCTCGCCGGCGTGCGGCTGAGCTTGATGGGGGAAGCGATGCCTTTGTAATCACCGATGTTCACCACCATGTCGCGATGCTCGGTATGTGGGTCGCTCAAGGCAGCTTGGATGTTTTGAATCGGCGCGCAGGGCACGCCGGAGCGGATGAGTTGATCGGCCAAGGGTTTGCAAGCGAAGAGGCTGAGCTTGTCTTCGAGCAAGGCTTTGAGGGCGATGCGGTTGGCGTTGCGTTGGGCGTTGCTCACAAAGCGTTCGTCTTGCGCCAGCTCGGGCGCGCCCAAGATTTGCACGAGTTTGGCGAACTGCCCGTCGTTGCCCACCGCGAGAAAAATGGGCTCGGTGCCCGTGGCGAAGGTGTCATACGGCACGATGTTGGGATGCGCGTTACCGCTGCGGCCAGGGATGCGGCCATCCATCAAATGATTCGCGCTGTGGGGATGTAAGAGTGCGATGCCGTTGTCATAAAGAGAAGATTCAACGAACTGGCCTAAGCCACTTTTGTGCCTCTCTTGCAGTGCGAGCAACACGCCCATGGCAGCGCTCATGCCGGTGGCGATATCGACAATCGGGATGCCCATGCGGAGTGGCCTACCGTTGGGTTCTTCACCCTTTTCGCCATTGATGCTCATGAGGCCACACATGGCTTGAATTGCAGCGTCATAACCGGGCAGACCGCCCAAGGGCCCATCTGCACCGAAGCCGCTCACTCTGCAATGAATCAGGCGCGGAAACTTCGCGTGAAGCATATCAAAACCAAGCCCCCATTTTTCTAGTGTGCCGGTTTTGAAATTTTCCACGAGTACGTCAGCGTCCGCAAGCTGCTCCAGCAGCTTGGTGCGTTGCTCGGGCTGATGCAAATCCATGGTGATGCCGCGTTTGTTGCGGTTCAGACCCAGGAAATAGCTTGCCGTGCCATCGGCATCGAATGGCGGCCCCCAAAGGCGCGTTTCATCGCCTTGAGGCGGCTCGATTTTGAGCACATCAGCGCCGTGATCGGCCAAAATTTGTGTGCAATAAGGGCCACCAAGCACGCGGGAGAGATCAATGACTTTGATGCCTAGGAGGCTGCCTGTATTCAAAGGGGTTTGCATGTGATGAATCCTAAGAA
>JANMFP010000366.1:0-1774 GCA_031378135.1 Variovorax sp.
AGGGCGACAAGGTCGAGTTGGAGCCGGAAAAATCTGTGGCCACGCTCAAAGGCCGCTGGCCGGAGCTGGAGACAAAAGTGGTGCGCGACGCGGATCGCGTTTGACGGCGAGCAGCGATGAATAAAAAAACCGCAAAGCCTGTGGGAGCATCTCCCACATTGAGCGTTGTTGATTCCTGTGGCTGGCTTGAATATTTAGCCGGTGGCGCGAACGCAGGCTTCTTTGAAGCCGCCTTGCTTGATACGGCGAATCTCATCGTGCCCAGCCTCTGCATTTATGAAGTAGGCAAACACATGATTCGCCACAGCGGCATCGCTGCCGCCGAAGAAGTGCTGCAATTCATGCGCCAAGGCCGCATTGTTACGCTCACTGAAGAGCAACTCTTGGCTGCTGCGCAAACGTCGCTTGAGCACCAACTCGCCATGGCGGATGCCATCATTTGGCAAACCGCACACGTCACCCAGGCACGCTTGCTCACGCAGGATGCAGGCTTGAAGAGCATGCCCAGCGTCGAATTTGTGCTGAAGTCGTGAAGATGGCGAATTCTCCAGCGCTCTGCGCAACAGGTACAAGCGCAACAAAGCCATCAGGCTCTGCGCAAGTCAGCCTGCTCACCATCGACTCTGCCAGCGAAGGCCAGCGGCTGGATAACTTTTTGCTGCGCGTGTGCAAAGGCGTGCCCAAGACGCATGTGTATCGCATCATTCGCTCGGGCGAAGTGCGGGTGAACAAAGGGCGGGCGCAGGTGGATACGCGGCTACTCTTGGGCGATGTGGTGCGCATTCCCCCGATTCGTTTGACAGACAACGCTGCGCCGCAAGCCGCTGCGCAGCAAAGCGGGCCAGCGCACACGCCCGCGAGAGAGTTTCCGATTCTGTTTGAAGACGATCATTTGCTTGCGATTGATAAGCCCGCTGGTGTGGCCGTGCATGGCGGCTCGGGTGTGAGTTTTGGCGTGATTGAGCAATTGCGCCGTGCGCGTCGAGCAGGCGAGCAGGGCGGTGCGAAATTTCTGGAGCTCGTTCATCGGCTTGATCGCGACACCAGCGGAGTTTTGTTGATCGCGAAGCGCCGCAGTGCCTTGGTGAATTTGCAAGCCCAGTTCAAGGCGCGCGAAACCGGCAAAACCTATCTTGCTCTGGTGAAGGGAGCATGGCCGGCCAAGCTCAAAGTGATTGATCTGCCGCTGTATAAGTATCTCGTGAATGGCGGTGAGGATGATGGCGAGCGGCGGGTGAAAGTTGTCGGGATGGATGACCCCAATGGCATGCGCTCTATCACGCTCGTGAAAATCGCCAAGCTCTACACCTTGCCTGTAACTGATGGTCAGGTGGCAAGCCAAGCCAGTCTCCTAGAAGTCACCATCAAAACCGGCCGCACTCACCAAATCCGCGTGCATCTCGCGCACCATGGTCATCCGATCATTGGTGATGAAAAGTATGGTGATTTTGAAGTGAACAAATCGCTGGCCAAAGAGGGCATGAAGCGCATGTATTTGCATGCGTGGAAACTGGTTTTTACGCATCCGTCAACGTCGCAGGAAGTTTCCTTGCTCAGCGCTTCGCCTTTTGAAAAACGCTAAATAATGCGCCTGCTCTATCTCCACGGTTTTCGCTCCTCCCCACAATCCTCTAAAGCCAAGCTCATGGCTGAGAAGGTGCGTTTGGCGAATCGCAAGAAGGCGGGGATTGAGTGGCATTGTCCGCAGTTGTTGCCTTCGCCAGCCGAGGCGTTTGAGTTGGCTTGGCAATTCGCTGCGCCGCAGGATGAGGCG
>JANMFP010000178.1:0-3787 GCA_031378135.1 Variovorax sp.
ATCATGGATGTTTACTTCGAACAAATCTAGGCGGCCATTCAAAAAATAGATGCGATCAAGTGTCACCAAGGCAAAGGTATACAAGTGCTTGAAGACTGCTAAAGCACTAGGGGAATAGTTCGGAATGCGCTTCAGAAAGGATCGCGATGCATGCCGCGCTTTCCCAGATGACATATAAAAATACGCCACGATCGGCACCAGCACCCACTTAGATATTCGCCGGCCTAGGTGCAATGCTATCCATGCGATCACTTTGAGTGCCAGCATGTTGCCGCGCTCGGATTGTGCGGCCCATTGCGGTTTGCTATTGGCTTGAGACGTAGAGTTGGTCGCCATGTTGCTTAGGCCACAACGATGCGCAGCTGGCCACTACAGGCCAAAACAGGTGGCACAGAAGCATCTGTCACAACATGAACAGTAAATTTAAGGTCGGTCGAGCTCGTGTTGTCTAGGTGAATGGTTATTTTTTCGCCTGGCAAAACAGCAGCAGAAAACTTCACGTTATTTACGACACAGTGGTTGAGCGGTTGCGTCAATTGAGTTTGAGCTGCTTCTAAAACGCGACTGAGTAACAACACGCCTGGCAAGATCGGTTGGCCTGGAAAGTGCCCTGCAAAGCAAGCATGGTTGGCAGGAATAATTTGGGTCAATGTCATGAATTAACAGGCGGCTCATTCGGCACAGATTTAACCAATGCCAGCAACACTTCTCTTGGCAATTTGCTGGTGCCGTTGCGCGGCAAGCTGTCTAAAAGCCGCAAGGGGCGCGGCAAAAACGCAGCGGCAATCCTGCGCCTCAATTCGATTTGCAAACTATCTGGCGTGTGCCCAGGCGCCACGGCGACTGCGGCAAGGCGCGAGGTATTGCCTGTGCCTTCGGTGGCTTCACTTTGAACAATGAATGCGCCATCGTGCACGCCAGGTATCGACAACAGTTGATGGTTTAGATATTCAAGCGTCGTACTTTTTCCAGCGATGTTCACCATGTCTGCGGTTCGGCCATGCAAGATAAAAACATTCTCGCTTTTTAGCTCCAGCACATCGTTGATCGGCATGTGGCCTTCCACTTGCTGGCCGCTCGCAATCGAGGTGTTGCCCTCTTGATGAATGCTGATCCCATCGAAGGTCGTCCAATCCGCAGTGTTGGTGGTGCGCCTTGTGGCCAGCTGCCCCGTCTCTGTGCTGCCGTAAATTTCAATCAATTGCGCTTGGGTTTTTTGCTCGGCAAGCAGAGCCAGAGATGTCGCCAAAGGCGCGGTAGCGCAGACCAGCAAATCAATGCTTGATGGCGCTTGCACTTCTGTGATGAACGCGCGCAGATGAAAAGGCGTGGTCACGAGGGCGCGTGGTCTGGGGATGCTGGCAATGGCTCGATCAATATCAGCTGGATAAAAAGGTTTGCCGGCATCAAAAGCACATGCGTTCTGCATCGCAATAAGCACGGTTGATTCAAAGCCATACATATGCTGCGAAGGCACCGTACCCACAATACCGAAGCCACTGCCGGCAACGATTCCTAAGCGCGCGCCTTCGCTTTTTACGTTCACAACCAGTTTGCCCCATGTCTTCCTGTAGGGCACGGGAAGGCCTGTGCTGCCTGATGTGAACACATAAGCCGCGACGTGATCTGCAGCAATCATAGGCACTTGCATTGATTGGCTTTTGTGAGTGTCAAGCTGATCAACATCTAAATGCGTTTGTGGCAATGCAATAAGGCATGCAAGATCATCCGTGAGGCAATACAGTGCTTCATGAGATTGCGCTAAACGTGCAATCAACTCTTCCGTGTGCGTCGAAGGCAACAAACAGCTTTGACCACGCACCAAAGCTGCACCAAAACCCACAGCGAATGCATATCGATCTTGGCAAGCCAGCAACACATATTGCCCATCTGGCAGCGTAGCGGCGCAGCTATGAACATCCGAAAGATACTGAGCTGCAGAAATAGCGCAACGGTTGCGATAAGCAATCGGTGCGTTTAAATCTGAATGCGTGATCAGAGCAAGCATGTTGAATACGCGCTCAAGATTTTTCCACCGCAGCAGGAGCAGCCGAGCGATGTTGCTGATAGGCTTCAAAGCCTTGTTTCATGCTGGCATGATCAAAGTCTTTGAACAATATTTTGCGCAGCGCATACTCGCCCACAAAAAACGCAGCCACGGAAGGCCATTGCAACAAGACGCCAAAACTTGACCATATCGCAATAGGGGCAGCAAAGAAAAGCACAATCGATACGACGCATGTGATGATGAAAAATGCCGTCCATGCTATGGTCACTTTTCTGGCATAGCTCTCTATCTGAGCAGGCAGCTCAGTATGAACCATTCGAGCGAAAGTCACCACCAGTGGCGTTGCACCTGCGGCCAAAGTATGGCCGAACACCCAAGCGAGCAAAGCATTGGTACCCACATGCTGCGCAAAGTAAAGTGCTTGCGCGTTCGATAAGAAAAACGGCCAAGCGAACCACAAAGATAACCCAACTGGAGCCACGGCCAAAATCGCTGCCACAGCATATCTCAGTGCACTGCTCTTCATCAGTACATTGAAGCCTACAAATTGATGAAACGCTTTTAAAGCCCACTGGAATACCAAACCTATGGCTAAGATGGCTGGCACACCCAGAGCTAGCGCTGCTGCGATGGCTTGACCATTGGGCAAGATCAAAGAAAAATGACTGGCCAGCACGTAGGCCGCAATCAGCATCACAAACAAAATGCCTTTAAGCAAGCCTATCTTCCTTCGCGCTAAGTGTGGACTATTTGGTGCGTTCTTGCGCAATGTAGGCGCTGAGCGCACGAATAGAAGCGAAACTTTCCACATTGCGTGGATCATCAGAGCGCATCTGAAAGCCATAGCGCTTGGATACGGCTAAAGCGATTTCCAAAATATCAATCGAGTCTAAGCCCAAGCCGTCGCCATATAGCGGCGTGTCAGCTGTCACTTCTTCTGGCTTGACTTCTAAATTCAACGAACTGATCAGCAGTGCGATGATTTCTTTTTCAAGCTCAGGCTGCGGTATTGCCAAAACGGCTGAGGCGTTAGAGGATTCCATTCAACTTGCCCTGTATTTCAGTAGGATCAAAGTAGCTATTGCTTAGATTTTTGGGTTGACCTGCCATGCTATTGACGCTGGGCTTGGAGGTTTGAGCCATGTATTATTAAGCATTGATTTTAACCTTTGATGTTGGTTTTTCCATGATCAATGATTTGATCGACAACTCAAAATTTACTTAGAATCTGCCACTCGCAACCACCCATAACAACATGCTGACCACACCCTCGCACACCCATTTGGTTCTCATTCCCTGTTACAACCCAGGTGCCAAAGTGGTTGATATGGTGAGAGCGGTTCGCCAGCAATGGGCTCCTGTGTGGGTCGTGGTAGACGGCAGCACGGATGAAAGTACCCGTTTGTTACAAGAGCTAGCTTTGCAGGATAGCCAGCTCAAAGTCTGGGTGCAACCCGTCAACGGCGGCAAGGGCAGCGCTGTGTTGCAGGGCATCTCACAGGCGCTTGAGCAAGGCTTTACGCATGCTCTCACTATGGATGCGGATGGCCAGCACCCCAGCGAATTGGTGCCTCAGTTTATGGCTGCATCCATTGCACAGCCCGATGCGCTGATTTTGGGAAAACCCGTTTTCGATGCGAGTGCGCCCGCCCTGCGTGTGAATGGCAGGAAAGTATCCAACACATGGGCCAACATCGAGACGCTTGGCGCTGGGGTTGGCGATTCGCTCTATGGCTTTCGCGTGTATCCCATGCGACCTTTGCAAAAAGTGATGCAGCG
>JANMFP010000369.1:0-13595 GCA_031378135.1 Variovorax sp.
CACGAGACCAGCGATCTAGATGTCGCACTTCGCGCGTCAAATCTTGAGCCCATCAATCCATCTGCTTTGTCTGACTTTCAGGAAGCACTTTCCCAATCCAATATTCCGATCTTGGTAGATGTGCATGATTGGTCTCGCCTACCAAAGACTTTTCATTCAGAAATCACCAAAAACCACATTGCACTGGTCTGAAAATTTAAGCGAAATCAGCCGCTAGCCGGCATAAAATCTGCGCGAAGCGCTATCAATATATGAGTGAAAAATTAGTCGCTATCAAAGGCATGAACGATATTCTCCCGCCTGAATCGGCGCGTTGGGAGTGGCTGGAAGATAAGGTGCGCGGCTTGATGGCACGTTACGCTTATCGCAATATTCGCACGCCGATTGTGGAGCCGACGCCGCTATTCGTGCGTGGTCTGGGCGAGGTGACAGATATTGTTGAGAAGGAGATGTACTCCTTTGAAGACAAATTGAATGGCGACAAGCTCACGCTGCGGCCGGAGAACACTGCTGGCGTGGTGCGCGCGGTGGCTGAGCATTCGATGCTGTATGAAGGCGGCAAGCGCCTGTATTACATGGGGCCGATGTTTCGCCACGAGCGGCCGCAGCGCGGGCGATATCGGCAGTTTCACCAAATTGGCGCGGAAGCTTTAGGCTTTGGTGGGGCTGAAGTGGATGCTGAGTTGATTCTTCTTGCCGACCAACTGTGGAAAGAGTTGGGTATCAAAGATGTGCGCTTGGAGCTCAACAGCCTTGGCCAGCCCGAAGAGCGCAAGGCGCATCGCAAGGCGCTGATTGCATATTTGGAGCAACACACCGATGTGATGGATGAGGAAGCCAAGCGCCGGCTGCATACCAATCCGCTGCGAATTTTGGACACAAAAAACCCAGCGATGCAGGAGATGGTGAATGCTGCGCCGAATCTGATTGATCACTTGGGCGAAGCATCTTTGGCGCATTTCTCGCAAGTTAAAGCTATTTTGACGGCAAATGGCGTCAGTTTCACGATCAATCCGCGCTTGGTGCGCGGTATGGATTATTACAACCTCACGGTGTTTGAGTTCATCACCACCAGCTTGGGTGCGCAAGGCACGATTTGCGGCGGCGGGCGGTATGACTATTTGATCGAAATGATTGGCGGCAAAGCTGCGCCAGCTGTGGGCTGGGCGCTGGGTGTGGAGCGGGTGCTCGAACTCATCAAGGAGCAGGGCGTAGAAGTGCCCCAACCTGCACCCGATGCCTATGCCGTGATTCCTGATGCTGCATCACTTCCTGTAGCGATTCAATGCATTCAAGCCTTGCGGGCGCAGGGTGTGAGCGTGCAAATGCATGCGCCGGCCAATTCCGCTGAAGGCATGGGCAGTTTTAAGAGTCAATTTAAGAAAGCGGATGGCTCGGGCGCGCGGTTTGCGCTGATTTTTGGTGGGGATGAGTTGGCGGCCGGGAATGTGGCTGTGAAGCCGTTGCGCGAGGATGGCGGTGGCGGTGGCGGTGGCGGTGGTGAGCAGGCTTTGATTGCTTTGACGGATGTGGGCGCTTTAGTTGCTGCTTTGAGGTAATTGGCTCTCGCAGGCCGTCTAGTACAACGTCGCCGAGTACGCTCGAAGATCTTCAGGCCAGCTAACAGGCTACGAGATTGGGGCATATTTCCCGATCGATTTGTGGTACTCCACCATGAGAGCGGGGAAGATGCCCCAATCTCGTAGCCGTTCTATCCAAGAAGAAACTCCTAGATCACTACGAAAAGTCGATGTAGCCGGCATAAAGCATATGTGGAGTGCTATAAAAAATATAGTGTCTCAAAAGCCAAAAAGCCCAAGCGTGAGCCTCTACAATCGAAGGATTGGTTTATCAGTAATTTGCAATGAAACATCTCGATCTCGAAGAACAAGAGCAACTTGACAAGCTCAAAACATTTTGGAAGCAATTCGGCAACATCATCAGCGGTGTGTTGATCCTGGTATTTGGCTCGATTGCCGCCTATAACGGCTACCAATGGTGGCAGCGCGATAAAGCAGCGCAGGCCGCTGCGATGTATGACGAAGTAGAGCGCTCCGTGCAGGGTGGCGACCCAGCCAAAATCAGCCGCGCATTTGCAGACATGAAAGAACGTTTCGCAAGCACGACTTACGCTGCCCAAGCTGGCTTGCTCTCTGCCAAAGCACTTTACGACAAAGGTCAAGCAAACGAAGCTAAAGCGCCCCTAGAGTGGGTGGCCAGTAGCGCGGCTGATGAGACGTACCGTGCGATTGCCAAGCTGCGTCTGGCCTCGATTTTGTTTGAAAGCAAAGGCTACGATGCCGCGCTCAAACTCCTCGATGGTTTACCGAAAGAATTTGAAGCCTTGGCTGCAGATCGGCGCGGTGATATTTTCCTCGCGCAGGGTAAGCGCGATGAGGCCAAGCTAGCTTTTGAGAAGGCACACAAAGGTTTAGACGAGCGCGCAGAATACCGCCGTTTGGTAGAAGTCAAACTCAATGCATTGGGCGTGGATGTGAATGCAAAGAGCGCCGCCAATGCTCCTGCTACGCCAGATTCAGCGCCAGCTACGCCAGCACCTGCGGCAACTCCAGCACCAGCACCCGCGGCCAGTGCATCCAAGTAAATAGCTTAGCTCACGCTTGCCATCTTCTCGAAAGCTCAAAATGCTGTTTTTCCATCAAATTTTGAAGACTTTTCAGCCTCTAGCCGGCATAAATACTATGCGTACAGCTATTGTTTTAGTAGCGTCTACTTTTTTGCTCATGGCCTGTTCAAGCGGCAGCAAGCGCCCTGATCCTGCGCCGCTGGCGGCTAACGTACCGCTGATTGGCGTTAAACAAGCTTGGGCGAGCCGCATTGGTGAAGTGCCAGCAGGCGCTTCTCCGAGTGTGGCGGGCAACACGGTGGTGGTTGCTGCTGTTGATGGCACGGTGGCTGCTATTGATGCCAGCACTGGGCGCGATATTTGGCGCGGCTCGGCGGGCGCTCCTGTGGTCACCGGCGCGGGCACCGACGGCAGAATAGTGGCGGTCGTCACGCGAGACAACGAAGTCGTTGCTTTAGAAGCGGGCAAACAGCTGTGGAAAGTCAAGCTACCTGCGCAAGCCTTTACAGCGCCTTTCGTTGGCGGAGAGCGCGTTTTCGTGCTGTTGGCGGATCGCTCGGTGCATGCTTTTGATGGCGCAAACGGCAAAAAACTCTGGGCCAATCAGCGTACCAACACTGAGCCACTCGTGCTTTCTAAAGCCGGCACGATCCTCGCTGTTGGTGACACCTTGGTGGTGGGCCAAGGAGGGCGCTTGGTTGGCATCAATCCTGGCAATGGCAGCATCCGCTGGGAAGTGCCGATTGCATCGCCGCGTGGCACTAACGATGTGGAGCGTTTGGTCGATCTCGTAGGCGGCACCAGCCGCATCGGAGATGTCGTCTGCGCCCGCGCATTCCAAGCCGCTGTGGGCTGCGTGAACGCTGCTCGTGGCACATTGCTGTGGAATCGCCCAGCTAATGGTGCAGAAGGAATCCATGGCGACAGCAACCTTGTTTTTGGCACGGAGAACGATGGCAAACTGGTGGCTTGGCGTAGAGCCGATGGCCAGAGTGCCTGGCAAACCGAGCGTTTGCTCTATCGCACACTGAGCGCACCGCTCGTGGTGGGCCGCTCCGTTGTGGTGGGCGACAACAGTGGTAATTTGCACATGCTTTCACGCGAAGATGGCTCGCCACTGAACCGACTCACGACCGATGGCAGCGCCATTGTTGGCAGCCCCGTGCTTGCAGGTGACGCGTTGGTTGTTGTGACAAAGTCTGGTGGCATCTTCGGCTTCCGTCCAGAGTAGTCATGATTGCCTTCACACTCGCCACACTCGCCATTCTCGCTTTGCTGCCCTCCCAGGGCTATGCTGTGCCGCTCTCGCTTCCAAAGGCACTCCCATGAAACCCGTCGTCGCCTTGGTTGGCCGGCCCAACGTCGGTAAATCGACGCTTTTTAACCGTTTTACAAAAACCCGCGACGCCATCGTGGCTGATTATGCGGGCCTGACTCGCGATCGCCACTACGGCAATGCAAAATTAGGCCATCGCGAATACATCGTCATCGACACGGGTGGCTTTGAGCCTACGGCAGAGAGTGGCATCTTCAAAGAGATGGCCAAGCAGACGCGCCAAGCCGTTGCTGAGTGTGATGTGGTGATCTTCGTGGTGGATGCGCGTGATGGTATTTCTGCGCAAGATCACGATATCGCCAAATATTTGCGCAAGTTGGGTAAGCCCACGATTTTGGCAGCCAACAAAGCAGAAGGCCTACAGGCGGGTGCGCATCTTGCCGAGTTCTTTGAACTCGGCCTAGGGGAGGTGCGCGCTGTATCCGCTGCGCATGGGCAAAACATCAAACCGCTGATCGAAGAAGCACTAGATAAGCTGCAACTGCCTGAAACAGTTGAAGAAGAAATTGTCGATCCCGATGTGATCAAGCTGGCTGTTGCAGGCAAACCCAACGTTGGTAAATCGACGCTGATCAATGTATGGCTGGGTGAGGAGCGCTTGGTGGCGTTTGACCAGCCGGGCACAACGCGCGATGCGATTTCTGTGCCGTTTGAAAAAGGCGGGCAAAAATTCGAGTTGATTGACACCGCCGGCATTCGCCGCAAGGGCAAAGTGTTTGAGGCTATTGAAAAATTCTCAGTGGTCAAGACCTTGCAAGCCATAGAAACAGCCCATGTGGTCTTGCTGCTGATTGATGCGAAAGAAGGCGTTACCGATCAAGATGCACATATTGCCGCTTTCTGCTTGGAAGCGGGCAGAGCACTTGTGATTGCTGTCAACAAGTGGGATGCGATTGATGGTTATGAGCGTGAGCTGCTAGACCGCTCCATTGAATCGCGCTTGGTGTTTTTGAAATTCGCTGAGATTCACAAGATCTCTGCCATCAAGCGGCAGGGCTTAGCGCCGGTGTGGAAATCAATCGCGCACGCTTTTCAATCGAGCTTTCGCAAAATGCCCACACCGCAACTCACGCGTATTTTGCTGCAGGCGATTGAAGAGCAAGCACCCAAGCGCGAAGGCCATCGTCGCCCCAAGCCACGTTACGCGCATCAGGGTGGACAAAATCCTCCGATCGTCGTGGTGCATGGCAACATGCTGGAGCACATCACGGATTCTTGGCGGCGATATTTAGAAGGTCGCATTCGCAAAGCCTTTGATCTGGTCGGCACACCGATGCGCATCGAGTTCCGCTCGCAAGACAATCCGTTTGACGAAAAGTAATCAAACGCACTTTTTCTAAAGTTTTGATTTAGAGCATAAAGTCAAGAAAATAAAAGGCTTTTGCAACGAAGAGCCATTGAACTTTCGCTTTTCAGCCACACTCTATGCTATTGTTAAGTTCCAACAATTTAATGGAACACGGAGAATATCGTGAGCAATAACAAAGGCCAACTCTTGCAAGACCCGTTCTTGAACCAACTCCGCCGCGAGCATGTGCCCGTATCGATTTATCTCGTTAACGGCATCAAGCTGCAAGGCCAAATCGAATCGTTTGACCAGTACGTCGTGTTGCTTCGCAACACAGTGACGCAAATGGTTTACAAACATGCCATTTCTACTATTGTCCCAGGCCGCGCTGTGAATTTCAGCACGGGCGAAGATGATCTTGCTGGCACGCCTGCGGCTTCCCAGCCAGCGCCTTAAGTTTTAAGCTCTTCATTCAGCTTGGGTCAGCCCAACGAAAGTTCGAAAGAATCGACCAGCAGCAACAAAGTGCTGTTGGTAGGTGTGGATTTTCACGGCCCGAATTTTGATGCAGAGCTAGAAGAGCTCAACTTGCTTGCGCAATCCGCGGGCCTCGAGCCCGTGGGCAAACTCACTTGCAAACGCCATGCGCCAGATGCGGCATTGTTTGTAGGCAGCGGCAAAGCCGATGAACTGCAATTTCTGGCGCAGCAATTAGGTGCGAGCGAAATCCTTTTTGATCAAGCGATCAGCCCCGCTCAACAGCGCAATTTAGAGCGCAAAGTGGGCATGCCAGTGAATGATCGAATCTTTCTGATCCTAGAAATCTTCGCTCAGCGTGCGCGATCGCACGAAGGCAAGATGCAAGTCGAGCTGGCCAAGCTGCAGTACCTTTCAACCCGACTCGTTAAACGCTGGAGCCATTTGGAGCGCCAAAGGGGCGGTATTGGCGGGCGAGGAGGCCCAGGCGAGACGCAAATGGAGCTGGACAAGCGCATGATCAACGATTCGATCAAGCGCATCAAAGCGCGGCTTGAAACGGTAAAAAAACAGCGCAACACCCAGCGCCGGCAGCGGGCGAATTCCCAGCATTTCGGCATGGCCCTCGTGGGCTACACGAATGCTGGCAAATCCACGCTATTTAACAAACTCACCAAGGCCAAGGTCTATGCCGCCGATCAACTGTTTGCCACGCTTGATCCGACGACGCGCAGCATGTATTTGGGTGATGCGCTTCAATCAGTGAGCTTGTCAGACACGGTGGGATTCATCCGCGATTTGCCGCATGGCTTGATCGATGCGTTTGAGGCGACTTTGCAAGAGGCGGCCAACGCACAAATTTTGTTGCATGTGATTGACAGTGCAAACCCGAACTTCAACGAGCAAATCAACGAAGTGCAGCGCGTGCTGGGCGAGATTGGCGCTTTAGAGATTCCGCAATTGCTTGTCTTCAACAAACTTGATGCCCTCGCACCCGAGCAGCGGCCGCAACGTCTGCATGACCATTACGAGGTTGATGGGCAAAGCATTGAGCGTGTTTTTGTGAGCGCGCAAAGCGGCGAAGGCATGGAAATTTTGCGGTCAATTTTGGCTCAGCGCGCCACTCGCACTTGACGCATTATGATTACACCCCATATGTTGCCTATGCCTACCCACAAACCGCGAACTCAACCGCGTACAGCCATGCTCACGCTACAAAGTATGTTCTCTAGAATGTTCAATCTCAACGATGGTAAATGGGGTCGCTCCGAAGGCTCAACACCATCATCCTCTCCTGCACCAGCGCCCACGGATGGTGGTGCACCGCCTCCAGCACCTTCTCCTGCTCCAAGCCCTGCGCCATCGCCCGCTCCTGGCCAAAGTGGTGGCAGCGGAGGCGGTAGCAGTGGTGGCAACAGCGGCGGCCCCAACCAAGGCCCACCGGATCTGGATGAACTCTGGCGCGATTTCAACCGCAAGCTCGGTGGCCTTTTCGGCGGTAACAAACAAGCACCGCGCGGCGGCGAGCCCAATTGGAATCGCCACAACCAAAACAACGGTAATAGCTCTGGCGGCAACAACGGTGGAAACAATGGCGGTTTCCAGCCTGATATGAAATCAGCTGGTATTGGTGCTGGCTTGATCGGCGTGATTGCTTTGCTCATCTGGCTTGGCACAGGCTTCTTCATCGTGCAAGAGGGTCAGCAGGCCGTCATCACGCGCTTTGGCGCGCTGAATCGCACAGTGGAGGCGGGCTTTAACTGGCGCGCGCCTTATCCGTTTGAGCGTCATGAAACCGTGTCGTTCACGCAGGTGCGCTCCGTGGAAGTCGGCCGCAACAGCGTAGGCGCTGCGACGGGTATCAAAGATTCATCGATGCTCACCAAAGACGAAAACATTGTTGATGTGCGCTTCACGATCCAATACAACTTGAAAAGCTCAGCGCAGTTCTTGTTTGAAAACCGCAGCCCGGATGAGGCCGTGGTTAAAGCGGCTGAATCTGCAGTGCGCGAAGTGGTGGGTCGGTTTAACCTGGACGATATCTTGGGCCGCAACAGTGAGGTGCTGCAACAAGATGTGCTGCGCTCCGTGCAAGCGCAGATGGATCGCTACCAAACTGGTATCAGCGTACAAAACGTGAACATTCAAAACGTGCAAGCGCCAGAGCAGGTGCAGGCGTCTTTCGACGATGCACTCAAAGCGGGTCAAGACCGTGATCGTTTGAAGAACGAAGGCCAAGCCTATGCAAATAACGTGATCCCGAGCGCGCGCGGTACGGCTTCTCGCTTGAAAGAAGAATCAGAAGGCTACCGCGCTCGCGTGGTTGCGCAAGCAGAGGGTGATGCGCAGCGTTTCCGCTCGGTTTACACTGAATATGCCAAAGCCCCGCAAGTCACACGGGATCGCATGTATTTGGATGCCATGCAGCAAATCTACAGCAGCACCACCAAGATTTTGGTGGATTCCAAGCAAGGCAACAACTTGCTTTACTTGCCGCTGGATAAAATTTTACAAATGGGTAACGCTTCTAACGATATTGTGACGCTTCCCGGCGCAAACACTGCGCCATCCGCTCCTAATACTGTAGCGCCGGCCGCTGCTGCTCCGGCAGTTGCTCCCGTCGGTGGACGCACGGGCCGCGAGCGCGAAGCCCGCTAACCAGGGAATAAACATCATGAACAGAATTGGATTATTCGCCTCTGGCCTTTTGGTCATCATCGCCATCCTTGGCTCTACACTCTTTGTGGTCGATCAGCGCCAATTCGGCGTGCTGTATTCCTTTGGCAAGATCAAAGAAGTGATCACCGAGCCGGGCTTGCGCTTCAAACTGCCGCAGCCTTTCCAAAACGTCGTGTTTTTGGATCGCCGCGTGCTCACGCTTGACAGCCCTGAAACAGGCTCTCTGCAAACTGCTGAGAAAAAGAATTTGGTGGTCGATTGGCTGCTCAAATGGCGCATTTCTGATCCCCAGCAATTTATCCGTACCTTTTCTACGGCCACAAGTTTGGTTGCTGCGGAAGGTCGTTTGACTTCTGTCGTGCAAGACGCGCTGAAGAATGAGATCAACGCCCGTAGCGTGCGCGATATTCTTTCTACAGAGCGCGATAAAGTGATGCAAGGCGTTCAAAAGCGCTTAGTTGACGATGCAAAAAACTTCGGGATTGAGATTGTTGATGTGCGTATCAAACGCGTTGATTTCCCGGGTTCAGTAACAGATGCTGTTTATCAGCGTATGCAATCTGAGCGCCGCCAAGTGGCCAATGAATTGCGTTCTACTGGCGCTGCAGAGGCTGAAAAAATTCGCGCTGATGCTGATCGCCAGCGCGAGGTGATCGTGGCGGAAGCCTATCGCGATGCACAAAAGATCAAAGGCGATGGCGATGCAAAAGCGGCTGCTTTGTACAACGATGCTTTTGGCCGAGATCCTCAATTCGCGCAGTTTTATCGCAGCCTAGACGCTTACAAAGCGAGCTTTGCGAAGAAGAGCGACTTGTTGGTGCTTGATCCATCCAATGATTTCTTCCGCACAATGCGAAATGGTGGCGCGGGCAGTGCAGCGCCGGCTAAGAAATAGTTCAAGAGCTTTAGGGCATGGAAGTCTTTTTCAGCGCCCTCGCTTTGGTCTTGATCATTGAAGGTTTGCTGCCTTTCATCTCACCCAAGGGCTGGCGTGGCGTGTTTGAAAAAGCACTTCAATTGTCTGATGGCCAGATTCGCTTTTATGGCTTAGCGAGCATCCTTGTCGGCGTGGTGCTGCTCTTCATTTTGGGTTGAAATGCATCGGCTAGGTGAAACCTCGCCAGCGGTGTAATATTGGCAATCCTTTGACTCAGTGATCAACCGTGAACGCAGCCCTCAGCACTCCGCCAGCCAACCAAGCTTCTTTCATCGAACAATTCGATTCGCACGGCACATGGCGCAGAGAATTTGCTGCACGCCTCAAGCAATTGGCAGATTGGCTCAGCAACCATGAATTGATGGATGCATCGATTGCTGAGCGCATGCAACAGTTAGAAGCGCGGATGCGCTCTGACAAAGTGATGGTGGCCTTTGTGGCTGAATTCTCTCGCGGCAAATCAGAGCTGATCAATGCCATTTTCTTCGCCACCTATGGCCGCCGCATCATGCCCGCCAGCGCTGGCCGCACCACGATGTGCCCCACCGAACTCGGCTGGGATGGCGATGTGCCGCCTTGCTTGCGATTGCTACCGATTGAGACGCGTTTGCAATCGCAATCGTTGATGGAATGGCGCCATGCGCCAGAGAAATGGATGCGCATCGATTTGGATGTGAACGATCCTGATCAGCTCGCTACGGCGTTTGAGAAAGTCTCTGAAGTAGTGAAAGTGAGCATCGAAGATGCGCGCGCCCTCGGCTTTTGGCACGATGAAACGCCTGAGGACAATCCGCGCAAAGATGCGCAAGGCAATGTAGAAGTGCCGCGCTGGCGGCATGCGCTGATCAATATCGCGCATCCTTTGCTCAAGCAAGGTTTGGTGATTTTGGATACGCCCGGACTGAATGCGATCGGTGCAGAGCCCGAGCTCACTGTGAGCTTGATTCCGCAAGCGCATGCTGTGGTGTTTATTCTTGCGGCAGACACCGGCGTGACGAAATCTGATCTTTCGATTTGGAAAGAGCATCTGATCACGGAAGACACGGATTACTCCTCACGTCTTGTCGTGCTCAACAAAATCGATACGCTTTGGGATGCGCTTTCAACGCCCGAACAAATTCGCGCTTCAGTAGATCGCCAAAGAAGAAGCTCGGCCGAAATTTTGGGGTTGCCTGACAACCAAGTGATTCCTGTTTCTGCCCAAAAAGGCTTGGTGGCTAAAGTGATGGCCGATGATGCGCTGCTGCGCGCCAGCCAATTGCCACAGCTTGAAGCTGCGTTGTCGGATGGCATGATGGGGCAACGCAAAAAGATTTTGCAATCTGCGGTAGCCAGCAGCATTGGTGAGTTGCGCACAGAAGTCTCGCGTGTGATCAGTATTCGCCGCCGCGATTTACATGAGCAGATGATGGAGCTTCGCGGCTTGCGCGGCAAAAATGCCAACGTGATCAAGCACATGCGAAGCCGCATCGAGACCGAGCAATCTGAATTCGATGCCAGCGGCCAGCGCATCCATGCCGTGCGCTCGGTTCATTTGAAGCTGCTGCGCGAAGTGTTTACCGCTTTGGGTACTTCAACCTTGCGCGCTGAGCTGCGCCAGCTCAATGAAGCTCTGCGCCAGCCGGGCATCAAACTCGGCGCGCGTAAGGCTTACAGCCAAACCTTTGATCGCTTGCGTGAAATATTCACCCATACCAAGCAGCTCAACGGCGAAATTCACAATATGTTGGCGACCAGCTTCCGCCAGCTCAATGCGGAATTTGGCTTTTCTCTGCAAGCGCCGCGCGAACCAGAACTGGCGCGCTATCAAAACGATCTCGATGCCGTGGAACGCAGCCATGCGCAATATCTTGGCCTTGGCAATGCCTTTCGCTTGGCGCAGCCCGAGTTTGCGGATCGTCTCGTGCGTGCACTGGCGACGCGCCTGCGCGTGGTTTTTGAGTCTGCGCTCGGCGAAGTAGAGTTGTGGAATAAATCGGCGGCTTCGCAGCTGGATGCACAATTGCGCGAGCGGCGCAAGAATTTTGCCAAGCGCTTGGAAGCGATTGAGCGGATTCAAAACGCAGCTGTGACGCTAGATGAACGAATCCTAGAGCTCGATAGCCAAGATGCTCGCTCTAAAGAGCTTGATACGAAGCTTGTCAAAATCACCGATCTGCTCTTGCAAGCGCCGCCATTGCCAGAGGATGGCAACGATGGTGTGATTTCCCAGTTTCCTGAGACCGCAGTTTCCGCTCTGAATTGACGCGGTTCTTTTGAGCAACAGAGCATGATGGTGCAAGCCAGCGTTGGAGATTTCTCGCGCCAGCTTCTCGCTTGGCATAAGCTGCACGGCCGCACAGGGTTGCCTTGGCAAAACACCAAAGATCCTTATCGCGTGTGGCTGAGCGAGATCATGTTGCAGCAAACGCAGGTGGTCACGGTGATGGACTACTACGCTCGCTTTTTAAACCGCTTTCCATGTGTTGCAGATTTGGCCGCTGCCTCGCAAGATGAGGTGTTCGCGCTCTGGGCGGGTTTGGGCTACTACTCGCGCGCGCGAAATCTGCATGCTTGCGCGCAAGCCGTTGTCAATCTGCATGGTGGTGAGTTTCCGCGTCATGCGCAGTTGCTGCAAAGCCTGCCCGGCATTGGGCCTTCAACGGCTGCTGCCATTGCCTCATTCTGTTATGGCGAACGCGTTGCGATTCTTGATGGCAATGTGAAAAGAGTGCTCACGCGAGTGTTGGGCTTTGAGAAAGATTTAGCTGCTTCTAAGCATGAGCGAGAGCTGCTGGAGATCGCCACGGATTTACTGCCCAAGCGCGATTTGGCCAGCAATATGCCGCGTTACACACAAGCCATCATGGATTTGGGCGCAACGGTTTGCACGCCGCGCCAAGCTCGGTGCGATAGCTGTCCGTTCGAGGCCAGTTGCGCAGCCAAAGCGCGCGGCAGGGTGCAAGACTATCCCGTTAAAACGAAGAAGCTCAAGCGCAGCAGCCACTCGCTTTGGCTGCTCTGGGCGCAGCGGAGCGATGGCAGCGTGTTGCTGCAAAAACGCCCGACGCCGGGTGTTTGGGCGGGCTTGTATTGCTTGCCCTTGTTCGAGAGTGAAGAGGCGCTTCAAGCTTGTCTGACAGCCAAGCAGCAAGCCGCACTCAAGGCGCTGCCGCCGTTTGTTCATGTGCTCACTCATAAAGATTTGCATTTGCATGTGATGGCCCTAGAGGCCAGTGCTGACTGGCCTGATTTGGGCGAATGGATTGCAGATTGGCGAACCGTAGGCCTGCCTGCGCCGGTTAAGAAGCTGCTTTCTACTTAGATTTCAGCGCCAAATTTCTTGAGCCACCCGCTATGATTGCGCTATGACAGCTCAATCCAATGCCAAGCCTCTCGAAGGCTTTTCTTATTCCCGCGCTACTTTTGAAAACTTGGTGGATAGCGCACTCGCGCATGCCAAAAAAATCGGTGCCACCGATGCCGGAGCTGAAGCCTCCGAGGGCACGGGTCTTTCTGTTTCTGCTCGCCTGGGCCACCTAGAAAACGTCGAGCGTAATCGTGATAAATCGCTTGGCGTGACTGTGTATGTCGGTAAGCGCAGAGGCAATGCCAGCACCTCCGATTTTTCTACAAACGCCATCAAGCAAACCGTGCAAGCTGCCTACGATATCGCGCGCTTCACAGCGGAAGATCCAGTCGCTGGCCTGCCAGATGAGCAAGATGTTGCTACGTCGTATCCTGATTTGGATTTGTTCCATCCGTGGGTGCTGAGCAGTCAGCAAGCGCTCGAGATTGCCTTGCAATGCGAAAACGCTGCGCTGCAAACCGACAAGCGCATCACGAATAGCGAAGGCGCAGGCGTATCGGCGCAGCAGAGCCATTTTTTCACAGCGCATTTGCGTGGCGGCCAAATCGGCTTTCGCGGCGGCTACGCATCCAGCCGCCATTCGCTGAGCGTTGCGCCTATCGCGTCACATCGGGCGGGCAAGGGCGAAGACATGCAGCGCGATTATTGGTACAGCTCGCAGCGAAATGCCTGCGATATGGCCAGCCCAGAGGAAGTTGGGCGCTACGCCGCAGAGCGCTCATTGTCTCGCTTGAAGGCGCGCAAGATCGCCACCACGCAATGCCCCGTGCTCTTTGAATCGCCACTGGCTGCAGGCTTGCTCGGCGGCTTTGTGCAAGCCATCAGCGGCGGCTCGCTGTATCGCAAAAGCTCATTCCTGCTCGATTCCTTGGGCAAGCGCGTCTTTCCAAAACACATTCAAATCGAAGAAGATCCGCATGTGATGGGCGGCAAAGCCAGTGC
>JANMFP010000224.1:0-4854 GCA_031378135.1 Variovorax sp.
GACGATCAGCCGCTTCAAGGGCTTGGGCGAGATGAATGCCGAGCAACTCTGGGAAACCACGCTCAACCCCGACACCCGCCGCTTGCTGCCGGTGCAATACGGCAACTTAGATTTCGCGCAAGTCTCAAGCAGCTTTAACCAGCTCATGGGCAAAGGCGAAGCGGCGGCAAGGCGCTCTCTGATGGAATTGCATGGGGATGAGATTGAGGTGGATGTTTGATGGGTAGCTTGACCAAACCTGTTCAGGGCTACGATGGTCTGCTCGGGCAAATCTCCGCCACTTTGCTCTCTGGGCAGGGTCGCGCTATGCAAGCGGTCAATACTCAGTTGATCAGTACATATTGGAAAATTGGGCAGCACATTGTTGAATTTGAGCAGGCAGGACATCAACGTGCCGAGTACGGTACAGGTTTGATTGATAAGCTCGCCCAAGATCTCAGTTTGCGTCACGGAAAAGGCTTTAAACGCACCAATTTGGTGTACATGCGTTTGTTTTATCAGCGATATCCAATAAGTCAGAAGCCTTCTGACTTATTGAGTTGGTCTCACTATGTCGAGCTGCTTAAGTTGGAAGATCCGCTGGAGAGGGGGTTTTACGAGAAGCAAGCGATTCACGAGCGCTGGTCAATTCCCGAACTCAAGCGTCAAAAGGCTTCGTCGTTGTTTCTACGCTTGGCTGCCAGCAAAGACAAACAAGGCATTCAGAAACTAGCGGCTCAAGGTCAACTCATCGAGCAACCCAGCGATTTGCTCCGAGAGCCTTACGTCTTTGAGTTCCTCAAAATCCCAGAGGCCGCTCATATCTCAGAGACGCAGCTAGAAACCGTGCTCTGCGATCACTTGCAAAGCTTCATGCTGGAATTGGGTAAAGGCTTCACTTTTGTGGGTCGTCAATACCGCATTACCTTGGATAACACGCATTACAAAGTCGATCTGGTTTTCTACCACCGCATCTTGCGCTGCTTCGTATTGATTGATTTGAAGCTAGGCGATGTGCAGCATCACGACATAGGCCAGATGAACATGTATTTGGGCTATTTCGCCAAAGAGGAAAACATCGAAGGCGACAATCCACCCATCGGCATCATATTGAGCCGAAACAAAGATGAGTTGCTGGTGGAATACGCCACCTACAACATGAACAGCCAGCTCTTTGTGCAAAAGTATCAGCTCTATCTGCCGGACCGGGAGAGTTTGAGGCGTGAGTTGGAGTTGGGGATTCGCTTGGCGGAGAGTGAGTAAACCGTGCAATTTTCAACACCTGAGCAAGATACCATCCCGCAAAATCTATTGCCAGGCCATAGGGCAAGTGCGACGCATGTCGTACCTAGCCGTTTTGGTTTGTCAATCATGTATTGCCTCATGGGCGTGATTGCATTGTTTGCAATGGCGGATGCCTTGGTGGGTAATTGGCAAGAGCAGGAATATATTTCGTCGTTCATCATCTTGATGTGTGCAGGAGTGTTCATTTGGCTTGGTGCCGGACACGCGATGCAATTTGAGCGGATGATTCGTAAAGGATATGCCATGAAGATGGATCGCCAAGGTCTTCATCATTTCAACCTTCCATCGATTCCGTGGGAGGATTTGGGCTCGGCTGTGATCGAAGTGATTGAAACGAATGACAGAAAAAGGACATACCTTTGCCTAGGTGTAAACGGTCATACACAGATGCTCATTGCAGGTAGTCAATGGTGGAGCAATGTTGCTGGATGGGAAATAAAGCGACATGAATCAGGCCGAGCAATCATGATGCCGTGTGATCAGATCGACGAAGAGCCCAATCGGTTAGCGCATCTGATCAATCGGCGCATCCGCGAAAGCCAAGGACAACGTTCATGACCCTCCGCATCCGCCTTCGGCCCACCATGCAATCTGATTTGGATTTTGTGGTGTCGCTGGAAAATGATCTGGCTAATTTGCCGTTTATTACGCCTTGGGATCGCATGCAGCATGAGGCGGCGATTCGGTTTCCGGATATGCGGCATTTTGTGATCGAGGGCGGCGCGGGCCTAGAGGCTGTGGGTTTTTTGATTTTGATTGGGTGCCGCAACCCGCATCAGTCGATTGAATTGAAGCGTATGGTGATCCAAGCCAAAGGGCAGGGCTTGGGAAAAGCGGCGCTGCGGGTAGTAAAAAGAGTGGCGTTTGATGATTTGGGGGCGCATCGGTTTTGGCTGGATGTGAAATCGCGCAATGCGCGGGCTAAGACCTTGTATGAAACTGAGGGCTTCGTGCTGGAGGGCACGTTGCGCGAGGCCGTGCGCGTGCAGCCGCGTGCGAGCAGCTTGCCGGCAGGGCGCGATTCGCAGGCCGGTGCGGATTTTGATTCGCTGCATGTCTTGTCGATGCTGCGTATAGAGTTTGACAAGAGGCGTTTAGATGGCATGGAAGGCAGTTTCAATGAGATTTAGAAGACAAAACCGCCTGTTCCCGGCGTATTTACTGCGTGGATTGCTATTGATTTGGAAGCGCTGCATGGGCAAGTCTTGGCTCTTGGTGAGTCTTATGTTTGCAAACTCTGCATTCGCTGATGTGTGGGGTTATATCGATGCCAAAGGTGTGGCGCATTTCGCAGCTGAAAAAATGGATGAACGTTACGAGCTGTTTTTCAAAGGCGGAACAGGCAGCATGGGTTTTGATACCCGCGATGGTGTGGCAGCAAAGCCAGAGGCCGAGCCGCCGCGCCAGGTGGCCGTGCCGGCGGGGCAAGCTAAGTTGTTGGCTTTCTTTGATGTGTCGCCGAATTTCAAGGCCGTCAAACACCATATGCGTGAGGCCTCTCAGGCGCACAACATCGATTTTGAATTGCTCCAAGCGCTGATCGCTACCGAGAGCGGGTTTGACACGAATGCCGTCTCGCCCAAAGGCGCGGTTGGCCTCATGCAGCTGATGCCGCCCACAGCGCAACGCTATGGCGTGAGTGGCGATGCGAAAACGCCGATTGAGAAAAAACTCACCGATCCGAAGACGAATATTCGCGCCGGCAGTCGGTATCTGCGCGATCTGATCAATCTCTTTCCCGGCAAGCTTGAGCTCGCACTGGCTGCGTATAACGCGGGGGAGGGCGCAGTGCTGCGCTATGGAAATAAGATTCCGCCGTTCAAAGAAACGCAAAATTATGTGGTGACGGTGATGCAGATTTATAAGCAGCTCAAACCGCCCGCAGCCATTGCTCAGCGCCAACAGCAAAATCAAACACCGAACCGTGTGCGCATGGAATTCCCTAACTTGCCCGCAAGCTCTGTGCCCGCAAGCTCTGTCCCCGCCATCACAGCGCCTGGCCAAATCGCAGGGCGCGGCAATATGGTGCCGCCCTTGACGGCACCCTCGGCATCTGTTGTGCCTGCATTGCCTGCAAATGACAACAAGTAAACCCCTTCCAAATCAGTATCTCTCATGAGCGACCCCACCCTTTTCGATCTCGATCCTCCCAACAGCCCGCCGCCCAGCAATACATCCGATAGCAAAATGGACAGTGGCGACGATGGAGACAGCCTGCATCTGGCAGCTTATGCACAGCGCGCTTACCTTGAATACGCCTTAAGTGTGGTGAAAGGCCGCGCCCTGCCCGATGTGTGTGATGGGCAAAAGCCCGTGCAGCGGCGCATTATTTATTCGATGCACCGCATGGGGCTCTCGTTTGGTGGCAGCAATGGCGCAAGCGGTGCGAAGCCTGTGAAATCTGCGCGTGTGGTGGGCGATGTGTTGGGTAAATACCATCCGCACGGCGATTCTGCGGCCTATGACGCGATGGTGCGCATGGCGCAGGGCTTTTCGCAGCGTTATCCGCTGATCGATGGGCAGGGCAACTTCGGCTCGCGCGATGGCGACAGCGCCGCCGCGATGCGATACACCGAAGCGCGGCTTTCAAAAATCGCCACTTTGCTCACCGATGAGCTTGATATGGGCACGGTTGATTTTGTGCCCAACTACGATGGCTCAGAAGTTGAACCGCGCCTGCTTCCTGCGCGTTTGCCTTTTGACTTGCTCAATGGCGCGAGTGGCATTGCGGTGGGCTTGGCTACAGAGATTCCAAGCCACAATTTGCACGAAATTGCGCAAGCCACGGTCGCGCTCATCAAGAATGCCAAGCTCAGCGATGAAGAGCTTTTCACGCTCGTGCCTGGGCCTGATTTTGCCAACGGCGGGCAAATCATCAGCCCGGTGGAAGACATTGCGCAGGCTTACAAAACAGGCCGTGGCTCGCTCAAGATTCGCGCACGCTGGAAGATTGAAGAGATGGCGCGCGGGCAGTGGCAGCTTGTCGTCACAGAATTGCCACAAGGCGTGAGCACGGCCAAAGTACTCGAAGAGATCGAAGAAATTACCAATCCGAAGGTCAAAACGGGCAAGAAGGCGCTCAGCCAAGAGCAAGTGCAGCTTAAAGCCAGCATGCTCGCGCTGCTGGATGTGGCGCGCGATGAGAGCAACAAAGATGCGCATGTGCGCCTCGTGTTTGAACCGAAAACCAGCAAGATCAGTCAGCAGGAGCTGATTACCGCGCTTCTGGCACACACATCGCTGGAGAGCAGTTGCTCGATCAACCTGACCTCCATTGGCCTCGATGGCAGGCCGATGCTAAAAAACTTGCGGCAAATGCTCAGCGAATGGATTGAGTTCCGCGCCACCACGATCGAGCGCCGCTCGCGTTATCGCTTGGAGAAAGTGCTGGAGCGCATTCATATTCTGGAAGGCCGCCAGATTGTTTTGCTCAATATCGATGAGGTGATCGCCATCATTCGCCAGAGCGATGAGCCGAAAGCTGCGTTGATCGCGCGCTTTAAATTGACAGACAGGCAAGCTGAAGACATCTTAGAAATTCGCTTGCGCCAGCTCGCAAGACTGGAAGCC
>JANMFP010000371.1:0-5142 GCA_031378135.1 Variovorax sp.
ATTTTTGAGCGCGATGGCGATGATCTGCATTGCCAAGTGCCCATCAGTTTTGCCACGGCAGCGCTCGGCGGCGAAATCGAAGTGCCGACGCTGTCTGAAGAGGCCGAAAACAAACTCGGTAAAGTCGGCATCGATATTCCCGATGGCACGCAACATGGCAAAACCTTCCGCCTGCGCGGCAAAGGCATCAAAGGCGTGCGCTCCAGCTATCCCGGTGATTTGTATTGCCACGTGAGCCTAGAAACCCCTGTGAAGCTCACCGAGCACCAGCGCAAGCTCATGAAAGAGTTCGACGAATCCGTGCGCAAAGGCGGCGCCAAGCATTCGCCGAACGAAGAGACTTGGGGCGATAAGCTGAAGAAGTTTTTTACAGCTTAATTCTTCGTTCAATCTTCACATCAACGCCGAAGGAGTGATTGCTCCTTCGGCGTTTTGCTTCATAATAACTGTTAATAACTTGGAGTTCGCCATGCCAACCAGTGTTTCTCTTACACCGCACTTTCAAAAATTAATCAAGCAGCTTGTCGCTGAGGGGCAATATAACAACTCGAGTGAGGTAGTACGCGAAGGTTTGCGGATGGTAGAAGAGCGACGTGCACAACAAAAAATTAAACTTCAGGCGCTACGACAAGCCGTGAAGCTTGGATCGGATGCACTGGTTACTGGCGATTACGAAACAATACACACAAAAGCTGAGTTGCAACGCTACGTTCAGAAGCTAGGACAACAAGCATCTTCACGGCTTGCGAAAGAAGCGACCTCAGCCATAAGGCAACGCAAAGCGGCCTAAGCTTCAATTCATGACTCAGTCTTTATTCAATCTCAAGCTTTCGGACCCGGCAACAGAAGACTTCATTTCACTGCTCGCTTACTCCGAGCGCATGTTAGGCAATCATGCGAAGAAGCGTTACGAGCAGCTCATTTTTAAAGCATTAGAAAACTTAATCGAAAATCCGCTGCGTATTGGCAGCAAAGTGATCAACGTAGCGGCCAACGATGAACACCGCAGCTATCACTTGTCCAGCGCCAAACGTGGCAGCGGTGTGCATCAGCCGCGCCACATGATTGTTTACTGCATTAACGCTAAAGAGCTACTTGTTAAACGCGTACTGCATGATTCGATGGATTTATCAGCGCAAATAAATCAGTCCGACTTATGAAATCTATTTCTGATATTGCAGCCGAACTACAAGGCTACGACCCGCAAGCCTTGCCTGCAGGCAAGGTGAATGAATTTTTGGCGCAGCTGGTGCATCCTGTGCGTGCCACGGAGCGCGTTAGTTTGATGGAGGCTTTTGGCCGCGTCTTGGCGGAAAATGTGGTTTCGCCGTTTTCCGTGCCGCCGCATGACAACTCAGCCATGGATGGGTTTGCATTTTGTGGGGCGGATTTGAAGGCGGATGTGAGCACACAGTTTCAAGTGCTTGGCACGGCGCTGGCGGGTAAGGCTTGGCAGGGCGAGGTAAAAAATAATCAGTGCGTGAAGATCATGACGGGTGCAATCATGCCCAACGGGTTGGATACTGTGGTGCCGCAGGAAATGTGCAAAGTCTCGGGCGACACAATAGAGATTGCAGCAGGCACTTTAAAAACCGGCGACAACCGCCGCTTGGCTGGCGAAGATTTGATGGCGGGCAGCATTGCGTTGTCTATGGGTGAGCTTCTCACGCCTGCTGCGCTTGGGCTGTTGGCCAGTTTGAATAAAAGCAGCGTGGAAGTGTTTCGCACCTTGAAGGTGGCTTATTTTTCAACTGGTGATGAAGTGCTGAGCTTGGGTGATGCACCGCGCGAAGGCGCGATTTACGATTCGAACCGTTACACCGTGATCGGCATGCTGAAGGGCTGGGGTTATGAAGTGATTGATATGGGTGTGGTGCGCGATTCACCAGAAGCGCTTGAGGCGGCTTTCATGCAAGCGGCAAGCCAAGCCGATGCCGTGATCACCAGCGGCGGTGTGAGTGTGGGTGAGGCGGATCACACCAAAGCAATGATGAAAAAGCTGGGTGATGTGGCTTTCTGGAAGATTGCGATGCGCCCAGGTCGCCCGATGGCCGTGGGGCGCATTTCTAGTGCCAAAAGCACCACTGCCCGGCAAGAAACAAGCGTCAATAGCTATGAAAATGATATTAGCAGCATTCTGTTTGGCCTACCCGGCAACCCAGTCGCCACGATGGTGACGATGCTCGCCTTTGTGCGCCCTGCCCTCTTGCGCATGAGTGGCGCAAATCCAGAGAAATATTGCAAAGCGCCTCTGTATCTGCAAGCCGCGAGCCAAGAAGCTTTGCGCAAAAAGCCCGGGCGCACCGAATACCAGCGCGGCCTCGTCACACGTGCTCATGATGGCAGCCTACAAGTGCGCACGACCAGCAGCAACCAAGGCTCAGGCGTGCTCTCCAGCATGGTGCAGGCCAACGGCTTGATCGTGTTGCACCACGAACAAGGCAACGTGGATGTGGGCGCAAGGGTGGATGTGCTGATGTTTGAGGGCGTGATGTGAACACCGTAATCCAAACGATTAACGAAGCCGCTGCGCAATTAGAGGCCGCTGGCGTAAGCTTCGGGCATGGCACAACAAATGCGTTTGACGAGGCAGCTTGGCTGGTGCTCTGGAGCTTGAAATTACCTCTTGACGGCCTAGATTCAGAGGAAAATCGCCCTGTCGCCGGCATAGAATATGATCGGATTGCTACTCTTTTGAGAGCGCGTATTGAATCGCGCAAACCCGCTGCGTATTTGACGAACGAGGCTTGGCTGCAAGGTGTGCCCTTTTATGTGGATGAGCGTGTGATTGTGCCGCGCAGCTTGATTGCCGAGCTCATTGCAGATGCCGACGGCCAAGCCGCGCTGGACTATTGGCTTCGCGAAGACACCACCAACGTACTTGATCTATGCACAGGCAATGGCTCGCTTGCCATACTCGCTGCGATGGCTTTTCCTGAGGTCAAAGTGCAAGGCGCTGACATCAGCCGCGATGCATTGGCCGTGGCAGATATCAATGTGCGCAAGCATGGATTGCAAGAGCGCATTGAACTGATCCATTCCGATGGCTTGGCTCAATGTAAAGGTATTGCAGGCCAGCCCTACGATTTGATCTTGTGCAACCCGCCCTATGTCAACAGCGCAAGCATGGCGGCGCTGCCCAAAGAGTACCTTGCCGAACCCAACATTTCTCTAGCTGGAGGGTCTGATGGCATGGATTTCATTCGCCCGCTGCTCAAAGCTGCACCCTTGGTGATGAGCGAGCATGCCATCCTCGTACTGGAAATTGGCAACGAGCGCGCTTTTTTTGAGCAGGCTTTTCCTAGGCTTCAGGCCATCTGGCTAGAGACAAGCGCCGGCCACGACCAGGTACTGTTGCTCACACGTCACACGCTACAGTGTGACATTTAGCGCACTAGCCAACGCATTTGTAGATTCTGCAGCTATATTGGGGCAATGACTCCATGCTTTATTTCGAGCGACGCTTAGAATATGAAACATAAAGTATTCGTGTGTTAAGTTAATGAATGATCTTCCTCCACCGATCCAGCACCTTGGGCGCTACGACATCGTGCGCGTGCTCGGGCAAGGTGCGATGGGCGTCGTTTATGAAGGGCGCGATCCCAATTTAGACAGGCGCGTCGCGATCAAGACTGTGCGCGTGATTGGCATGGCGGCCAATGAAATCGTTGAGTATGAGCAACGTTTCAAAACCGAAGCGCGTTCGGCGGGTCGGTTGCAGCACCCCAATGTTGTCAGCGTGTATGACTCCAATACGCACGTGGATGCGCTAGGACAAACTGCATACATCGTGATGGAATTCGTGCAGGGTGAGGATTTAAAGCACTTTCTCGACCAAGGCAAGCGCTTCTCGCTGGAGCAGACGGCTTTCATGATGTCTGATTTGCTCGCTGCGCTTGACTATGCGCATCGCAACAAGATCATTCACCGCGATATCAAGCCCGCTAACATGCTGCTGACCCGAGAAGGCCGCATCAAGCTGACTGATTTTGGCGTAGCGCGCATCACCGACTCTGGCGAAATGACCAAAACCAGCGGCGGCACAGTCGGCACGCTCAAATACATGTCGCCCGAGCAAGTGGCCGGCAAAGGCGTGGATGCCAGCTCCGATTTGTTTTCAGCGGGCATTGTGCTGTATCAGTTGCTCACCGGCGTGCGCCCGTTCGATGGCGAAGGCTATTTGGATATCGTCTCCAAAATCGTCAAAGAAGATCCCATACCGCCGAGCCGAATTGTTGGCGCATTACCTCCCGCGCTCGATGCCGTGGTGGCCAAAGCTTTGGCTAAAAGCAAACTGGATCGTTTCCCAGATGCTGCCAGCTTCGCAGCCGCACTCAAATCAGCCGTTAACAATGCGGATTTAACGATCACACCCACGGCGCAAGCACGCCCTGAAGTGCTTGAAGGCATGGGCACCTTCCCCGGAAGCATGGGGACTGGCAGCGGTGGCACGGGCAGCACCGTGACGCAAGAGCTGGAGCTGGTTTATTGGAAAGACATTAAAGAGAGTAACGAAGCCGACGTGATTGAGGGCTTTCTCAGGCGTTTCCCAGTGGGTATTTATGCCGATCTTGCCAAGCGCAAGCTCAAAAGCATGGCAGATGCTGAGCGTGCAGCTGGTGATGCTTCGCGCTATGAAAGCACTGTGCTGCGCAAACCGGGCGACGCTACGATGGTCGCTTCTGTGTCGCCCGTGGCTAAAGAGATCACGGGTGCGGTTCGCACCGCGCAAGGCACAGGCGCGGTTCAAACCCCGCAAAGCTTCAATGCAGCACCCATTTCGCCTGCCACGACCGCCAACGACCCAACACTTCCTCCCAGCGCCTACAACGATTCTGAATACGGCGCCAGCACACAATTCGCGCCCACCCAATTCTCCATGACAGAGCCTGGCGCTCTGAGCAAAACGCCTGAACAAAGTACCGATGACACCGGCAGCATGAAACCCATGCCACTGGAAACGGAGCCTGCGCAGTTGCCGCCATCAGCGCGTCCTAGCAAATCTTCCAAGCCCTGGGCTCTGATTGGTTTGGCTACTGTAGCGATCAGTGCGGCCGCTTTTTGGTTCATGCGCGGCACTGCACCCGCTGCCTTGCCAGAGTCAGCCGGCATGACACCTACCGCAACGGTCACAGCGCAAAT
>JANMFP010000375.1:0-7627 GCA_031378135.1 Variovorax sp.
GCCTGTATGGCCTAGCAAATCGCGCACATCCAGTGCACAGCAGAAGATCCAATCCGCTGGCATACGGATGGTTAGCAAAGATTTGATGGGCAGCATGAGCGCCGCGCAAATTCTCCGCTCACGCCGCGCGCAAGATGGCCGTATCGTCATCTCCGGGCGCATGCGCGATGTGTGTGCCGAGCTAGATCGCTTGTGCGATGAGCCTGCATAAAATTCTTGGATGCTATTAATTGAGTAGCAATAAAAGCATATTTTATGCCGGGCATCGGCAACTTTCATAGTTAAAACATGCTAAGGCATATCTGCTGAACAATTCCAGCATTGCTCAAACCCGCCTTCAACACGCTCGCCACAACTCGCGCAAACCCAATTGCGTTGCGGCATCCTTTGAATCTCGGCGAATGCTTGTTTGGCACGGTCAAATTGCGCATCATCCTGCACCCAAATCTCAGGCAAACACTGGTCTGGTGGCAAATCGCCCGCAGCGCCATTGAGAAAATAACGCTGCATATTCGCGTCAAAGCCTTGGCCCCTCAGCATATCGATCCAGAGCTGCGCAATCGCAATATTCGGCGCTTGGCCAATTCTTTTCATCGGCTCAGCATATCATTCGCGCATGAACACTCATCTTTTTATCATCACTGGCACCTCACGCGGTATGGGCTCGGCGCTTGCCCAGCAGCTCATCCTCCCCGGCAATGCCCTGCTCTGCATCTCCCGCCAAGCCAACCCCGCGCTCGCCCAATTTGCCGAAGAGCAACAAGTACCCTTCACGCAATGGTCTGAGGATTTGAACGATGCCGCCCCGGTAGCTACGCTCTTGGCAGACTGGCTGGCCAAGCAGCCACTCGCCTACGACAGCGCCACGCTCGTCAACAATGCCGGCGTCATCCCACAAATCGCCCCGCTCTCCGATGTGCCGTTGAACGAGATCACCCGCGCCATGCGCGTAGGCATCGAAGCCCCCATGCTGCTCACCTCAGCTTTCCTGCAAGCGACTGCGAAATGGCGCATCCCGAAAAAAGTGCTCAACATTTCCTCCGGCCTAGGCCGCCGCGCCATGGCCAGCCAGGCGGGCTACTGCGCTGCCAAAGCCGCACTCGATCATTTCACCCGTTGCTTGGCTCTCGAAGAAGCCATCAAACCGCATGGCGCCAAGGTCTGCTCACTCGCCCCCGGCGTGATCGATACCGACATGCAAATCCAACTGCGCAGTGCTCCAGATGACAGCTTCCCCGATAAATCGGCCTTCGTTGGCATGAAAGAACAAGGCAGTCTGACGAGTCCACATGAAGCCGCTGGCCGGCTCATTGCTTATCTTTCTCGCTCTGATTTTGGAAGCAACCCGGTGGCTGATGTGCGGGATGTTGCTTAGCGGTTCGTAAGAAAAGAAGACAGAACAGCCGGACGCAGAAGACGCAAAAGTTGCGCAGAAGAAATACCAAAAAAGACAAAATACCGAAAGAGAGATTTTTGATTCCTTTTGGATTCTTTTTTGCGTCTTCTGCGTAACTTTTGCGTCTTCTGCGTCCGGTATTTGAATTTGTATTTGTCAGTAAGCCAATCAAGCTGCATCCTGAAACGCCCTGGCCCGCAAAGTCACCACCAGCGTATCCCGATAGCCGCCTTCGCCCGCAGGCTGTATAGGTGTCGTCTCGTGAATCATGCGCGCATCGTCGAGCAAGAGCACGCTCCAAGGCTCACTCAAGGTAAAGCGCTGGCCACCAGGCGCATCAGCTTCAAAAATTCGCGTCTCGCCGCCCTTCACGCCTTCGCGTGCGATCAAGAAAACCGCCACCAAATCCACGCCGTCACGATGCGCACCTTCTGGCGTGGGCCGGCCGATGCCGCCTGCTGTATCGATGCGAAATTGATGCACTTCAGTGAACCAATCTTGCGCGCCTCGCAGATGGCTCGAAAGAGAACCGAGCCAAGCCAGCACTGCGCTAAGTGCTACCGAAAAAGTGGCATTTTCCAAAGGCTCAAACCATCGCTCCATCCCGCCGTGCAGCGCGTTGTATTCCACCGGCTGCCAATGCGCGCGATGCACCACGCTCGTCACCTCAGTGCCTGAGACCACGCAACTGCCATGCCGCCGCGAACGATATTTGCCGCCATCTTTCAAATAATTGTCTGGCCCTAAGCGATGCCAAGAAGCATTCAAAGCCAACAGATCATCCAGCGAGCAGCCCGATAAATTCGCCACATCAGCGGCAGGCAATAACGCGAAGCCCTGCTGTTTGAGCGTTGGTTTGAGGCTGATAGGATGGGTATACGGTGGTGTAAACATTGCGGCGGCCCTTACTTGATCAAAGCTTGCACCGCCTTGAATTGCGGATGCTCAGCTGCACGCAGCCATTCAAACAGCACCATCTCCGTCGTCACCAGAGAAGCGCCTTCAGCGGCCAGCCTGTCATACGCCGCATCGCGATTGCGCTCAGTGCGACTGCTGCAAGCGTCCGTCACCACAAACACATCAAAATCTTCCAGCAAACCCATCACGGTTTGCAACACGCAAACATGCGCTTCGCAGCCCGCGATGATGATGTCGGTGCGCGTGTTCTCAGGCGCTTTCTGCAAATGCTTGGGTACGCTCTTCAAATTCGGTGAGGCTTTGGGCGTGCCGATTTCTTGCAAAATCTCTATCAAGCCCGCATCCACCGCAGAAAATTCCGTCTTCACCAAAGGCTCGCGTGCAAATTCAGCCAGCTCCACTACAGTCGCGCCAAGGCCTTCGGGATACTGCTCTGTCACAGTGATCGGCACGCGCATGAGCTTGGCCGCTTGCGCCAGGCGAGATGCGTTTTGCACGACCAGCGCGCCCTCAAACATCGCGGTAGTGAGTTTGCCCTGAAGGTCAATGAGCACGAGTTGGGAAGCGGAGGTTTCGATAAGCATGTGTAGATTATCGCTCGCACAAATCAAAACCCAACCCAGACTCTCAGCGACAATTGCTTCATGCAAAGCACAGCCGCCCACGGCGTACAACATTACGAGAATTTTCCCGTCGCCTCTTGGCTCACACCGGCGCATCTGCGCCCGGCGATTCAGGCGATTTATTGGTTTGCGCGGGTGGCGGATGATTTGGCGGATGAAGGCGATGCGCCAGCAGAGCAGCGCTTGGCAGAGCTTGCAGCTTATCGCGCTGATTTGATGGCTTGCTCTCAAAACTTGCTCGTCTCGCCGCGCTGGGCAGGCATCTTCAAGCCGCTCGCCGTGCAAATCACAGCACACAAACTGCACGTGAACCTGCTCACTGATCTGCTCGACGCTTTCGAGCAAGACGTGCACTACAACCAAGATCGCCGTTGGTACAACACCATGCAAGAGCTGCTCGATTATTCGCGCCGCTCGGCCAATCCGGTGGGGCGCTTATTGCTGCATTTGTATAACGTGAAAGGTGAGTCAGAGCTTGCCGCATCAGACGCGATTTGCTCGGCCTTGCAGCTCATCAATTTCTGGCAAGACATTGGGCGAGATGTGCCGCGTGGTCGTTATTACTTGCCACTCAAAGCGCTACAAGCACATGGCCTCTCGCCCGCAGCTGTGCTCGCCTTGGAAGACACGCCGGATACTATGAAAACAGTAGCAATCTGCGCAGATTTCTCGGCGGCGTTGATGCAAAAAGGTCTTAAATTGCCAGCAGCAGTGCAACAACAAGTCGGCGCACAAATGGGTAGATTCGCAGGCTGGCGACTGAGCTTGGAATTGCGCTGCGTGATCCACGGCGGCCTGCGCATCTTGGAAAAAATCCGCGCCATGGAGCATCGCACCTTGCAAGCGCGGCCCAAAATCACCGCCTGGGATGGCTGCGTCATCCTCTGGCGAGCGTTCATGCACAAGTCGTAGAACCACATCAGCCTCGTCGATAATCCAAGCATGTCTCCAGAGAAAAATATTCAACAAAACGCTGAGCAATACGTCCAGCAAAAAGCCGCGCAAGCGGGCAGCAGCTTTTATTACGCCTTTCTTTTCCTGCCGAAAGAGCGCCGCGCCGCCATCACCGCGTTTTATGCGTTTTGCCGCGAGGTCGATGATGTGGTCGATGAAGTGAGCGAGCCCAGCATTGCCGCTACAAAGTTAGCATGGTGGGCGAAAGAAGTCGCGCAAGCTTTTGCCGCGCCGGGCGTCACAGCCAATCGCCACCCCGCCCTGCTCGCTCTCCTTCCGTATTGCAAGCCCTTCCAGTTCGAAGAGCGCCATTTGCAAGCCGTGATCGAAGGCTGTCAGATGGACCTCACGCAAACGCGCTATCTGGATTACCCCGGCCTGCAAAAATATTGCCACCTCGTCGCAGGCGTCGTCGGCGAAGTCTCTGCCCGCATCTTTGGCCAAACCGATGAGCGCACCACCCAATACGCCCACAAATTAGGCCTTGCCCTGCAGCTCACCAACATCATCCGCGATGTAGGCGAAGATGCGCAGCGTGGCCGCATTTACTTGCCTGTCAATGAACTGCAGCAATTCGACGTCAAAGCCAATGAGCTCAGCCTCGGCGCAAAAGGCTACAGCGAACGCTTCACCGCCCTGATGCAATTCCAAGCCCAGCGCGCTCAAACCGTCTACGACGAAGCCTTCGCCTTGCTCCCAAGCGGCGATGCCAGATCTCAAAAACCCGGCCTCATGATGGCCAAAATCTACCGCGCCCTGCTCAGCGAAATTGAACGTGAAAATTTCCAAGTCCTCCACCAACGCATCAGCCTCACCCCCCTGCGAAAATTCTGGCTGGCTTGGAAGGTGCAGGCGCTGGGGCGTTGATCATGCCAACACACTTGGCTGAAATTGGGTTCTGGGAAATTGGGGTCAGATCCCAATTCAGGACAAGGCTCTTTCCGAAGCAGAAAAATGCCAATTCGAAATTGGGCTCTGACCCCAATTTCCCAGAATCCAATTTCTGGCGCAGCATCCGAAGCGAAGAAGCCCAAGCATGAAAGTCCTCATCGCAGGCGCAGGTTGGGCAGGCTTAGCAGCCGCCATCGAACTCACCAAATCCGGCCACCGAGTCACCCTCATCGAAGCCTCGCGCCATCTCGGCGGCAGAGCGCGCTCTCTAGAAGTCAAGCTCCCCAACGGCCAAACTACAACCCTAGACAACGGCCAACACATCCTCATCGGCGCGTATTCCGAAACGCTGCGGCTGATGCAAGAAGTCGGCTTGAATCTGCAAGACGCGCTGCACCGCATCCCGCTCACCTTGAAATTCCCTGATGGCGATGCACTCGTATTGCCCGATTGGAAGAACCCGCCGATCAAAGGCCTAGATGTCGCTTGGGGAATCGCGCGTGCACGCGGCTGGAGCTGGGCAGACAAACTCTCCCTGCTACGCGAAGCAGCCATGTGGCGGCTCAAAGGCTTTGAATGCGCACCGCATGAATCCGTCGCTACGCTCTGCCAAAGCGTCAGAGCGCCCGTAATGCACATGCTCATCGAGCCCCTGTGCGTCTCAGCACTCAACACACCCGCAGACCGCGCCAGCGGCCAAGTCTTCCTGCGCATCCTGCGCGATTCGCTCTTTGCCGCGCCTCCTGCTGGTTTGCAAATGGCCAGCTCCAATTTGCTACTGCCCTGCACCGATTTAGGATCACTTTTTCCGCAAGCCGCCGCCACATGGCTGGCTGAACGAGGCTGCCAAGTCATCACCGGGCAGCGCTTAACGAGCTTTGAATCACTATCAAAAGATGAGCACTCTGCGCAGATTCTATGCCGGCTAGATACCAATATTGATCAAAAATACGATGCTTTAGTGATCGCCACACCTCCCGTGGAGGCTGCACGCTTGGCGCAAGCCGCAGGCTACACACAATGGGCCAGCATCGCGCAAGCCTTGCAACACGAAGCCATCGCCACTGTGTATGCGACTGCCCAAGGCGCTCGCCTGCCCGAGCCCATGATGGCGCTCAAAAGCAGCGCAGCGCAACCCGCCCAATTCGTCTTCGACCGTGGCCAATAGACCGGACAACGAGGAGGCCAACAAGGGCTCCTGGCCTTCGTCGTCAGCGCTAGTCAAGGCAGCGCCCAAGAAATAGAACAAGCCGTCATCGCCCAAGGCCGCGAGCAATTGAACTTGCCCAATCTTCAACCATTGCAAACCATCATCGACAAACGCGCCACCTTCGCCTGCACCCCCGGCTTGGAACGCCCCCCCATGCAAATCGCCCCGTGCGTACTGGCTTGCGGTGACTTTGTGCAGGGGCCATATCCTTCGACGTTGGAAGGGGCGGTACGGTCGGGTATTGCAGCGGCAGATAAATTGCCCACATCCAAAAAGACCTACACATTCAGAATTCGTATTGACCGTGCACCAACAGACACTATCGAGTGCAAAGAAAATAAAATTTATTTGGATGCAGCCAATTTGCCTGAACAACTCGTTTTGTATAACAAAACGCCAAATCAAGCTATCAAGGAAGCCCTGCATTTTTGCCTCATAGCTGGGGGGTTCGATTCGGAGGAAAAAGCACTTGAAGCAGGCAAACTGCACGAAGCAGCTCTTATGGTAGCTCTCGCTCGTGTGCGTGTTGGCGCAAATTTTGGGGACAGGGCAGTCAAAGGGTTTTTGACACCCGAAGGCTTAAGACAACTTGAACTACAACACGGGCACAGGTTTGTGAATGACGTGCATGGGCTTATGGCTTATACACAGCAACCGCCACCAAAATTTGCATTGTTTAAGGCCAATATGCTACGCGGTGCTAACCCGCAGGTCTTTCAAGAGGCTTTCCGATCAGCCTTAGCGTCAAAGCCCAATATCTCCACGAAGGAACGAATAGCTTACGTACTCTTTAACGCTTCCTTCTTCCAAATTACAGCCGAGAGTCGATTTCTTTTACTTGTGATGGCCATCGAGGCACTCATCGAACCGGAGAAGCGCTCTGACGAGGCGGTGGCACATGTGAAGTCACTGATCGATGCCACAAAGGCAGCTAATATCCAAGCGCATGAGAAAGATTCTATGCAAGGGGCACTCCAATGGCTCTTCCATGAGTCGATCAAACAAGCAGGAAAAAGGTTTGTCCGCACACGTCTCGGGACTCGAAAATACGAAGAGCGCTCGGCTAGTGCTTTTTTCAGCCATGTCTATGACATGCGCAGTAATCTCGTTCATGGCAATCTGCCATATCCGAGTTACGAGGCTATTAATGCTATAGCGGCACCATTGGAAGTATTTGTCTCTGACCTTCTGACACAGCCATTTATAGGCCTACCTCAGCAGTCATGTAAGTAGCAACTAGGTATCACTCGCACGAGCAAACCTAAACAGCAGAATATTACTTGCAATGCTCTGTAAAGTTCAATAGCCGCTGCGCAAACTCAACCCTTCCGCAACGCCGCCAACTTGTCCGCCATCGAAGAATTGCGCACATCTTCCTGCCTAGGCTGATAAGCATTCGCCCCGCCTCTTGAATCGCGTGTGTCCCGCCCACCACGATCATTGCGATCTCCAGAAGACCGCACTGGCGCAGCATCCAACTTCATCGTGAGCGCAATGCGTTTACGCGCCACATCCACTTCCACCACCTTCAAGCGCACTACTTGCTAGGCGCGCACGACCTCTCTGGCATCAGTGGTGAATTTATGGGAGGGTTGGCTGACGTGGATCAAGCCATCTTGATACACGCCACGATCA
>JANMFP010000374.1:0-1613 GCA_031378135.1 Variovorax sp.
CAGATTGAAAAAATGCGGATGTGGCGTGATCAAGCGATCCGACAATCCCCCCGAGTAGTGCACAAAACTGCTCCAAGCAAAATCCTGCGGCTGCGCGACCATTTGCGCGCGCACCGGATTCAAATCAATATATGCCATACAAGCTAAAAGATAGCGCTCACTTTGCACCAAAGCACTGCGAAACCTACCTTCAAACAACGTGCCCGAACGCCCCTGCCGCTTGTTAAACCGCAGCACATAACTTCGTCCGATTTGCTGCATCATCTTGGACAAGCCTTCTTGCGTCGTTGGCGTGAGCAGAAGATGCAGATGGTTGTCCATCAGCACATAGCTGTGAATCGCCACCCCATGCTCGCGCGAAGCTTCAAACAGCAACTCCAGCATTTCACGCCGATCCGTATCAGAGGCAAAAATCAATTGATGATTGTTGCCGCGCTGGATCACATGATAGGTGTAGCCGGGAAGGGCGGTGCGTGCTTGTCTTGCCATTGAGGCAGTTTAGCGAAATTAATTGGGTTCTGACCCCAATTAATTTGACCCCAATTAATTTTTAGTGGCGTTTGCTGGCTTTCCAAGTTCCGCCGTAGCGATACGACGGGTTGGTCTCAGCTTGCAATCGGCATGCAGGGCAAAGCAATTTCCAAGATGTTGATGCATCTGCGATGACGCGATACAGCGTGGGGCTGACTGCAGCGCAACTTTCGCAGGTTTTGCTGCGTGATCGAGTAGGCTTGGGCATCAAGAAATGGTGACCTGCTATCAAGCGAGCAACGGCTTGCCGCAGGCGGCTTGATCATGTTGAACGCAGCCATGCGGAAACGTTCTCACGGCACGTGACGTGTGAGCCTTACTTTTTTCAGAATTTTGAAGCGTTTTTAGCATGTTGCCGGCATAGAATATGCGCGCAGTGCTATTGAATTCATAGCTTCTAGTACGATGTTCACAGCAATCCTTTTGAAGATTACTTGAGTTTATGCCAGCTCTGTTCAGCAAAGCGATCTGTCATGCCGGCGATGTAATCTGCAATTGCGCGCGGCAAGTCACTTTGCTGGGCGTAGGCGGCTGGCATGAGGTTAGGATTTTCCACATAAGCCACGAATAAACCACGAACGCGGCTTTGAGCCTCGTCCATCTTGGCAATGACTTGCGCATGGCGATACAGATGCTTAAAAAGCCAGCTTTTGATGTGTTGGACTTCTTTGGCAAGTTCAGGCGAGAAGCTCACAAGCGGCGGGGCGTGGCGCACGTCTGCCTCAATTTGAATGTCTTGCGCCGTGATGTGCTTTCTAGTTTGATCGATCACGTCAAACACCTGCGCAGAAAGCAATCGGCGGATGATCTCAGACAGCAAGCGGCGACCTTGCAATGATGGATATTCGCTCTGCACTCTTGCATAAAAGCGCTCAAACAGCGCCAGCTCTCGCAGCGCTACCAGATCTATCAAACCCGAGCGAACGCCATCATCGATGTCGTGCGCGTTGTAGGCCATCTCATCCGCCAAATTCACCAACTGCGCCTCCAAAGAAGGCTGCTCTTTGGCCACAAAGCGATGCGCCACACCTTGCGGCTCCAGCGCCTCTAGCCGCAATGCATCTTTGCCCGAGCAGTGCTTC
>JANMFP010000383.1:0-5475 GCA_031378135.1 Variovorax sp.
CCTGCGCGGCGGCTTCCTCGTAGCCAGTAGTTCCGTTGATTTGCCCTGCAAAGAAGAGGCCGTTGATCGCCTTGGTTTCAAAGTTGCTGCGCAACTCGCGCGGGTCAAAGTAGTCGTATTCAATGGCGTAGCCGGGGCGCAAGATGTGGGCGTTTTCCAATCCCTTGATCGAGCGGATCATGGCCAGTTGGATGTCAAACGGCATACTGGTGGAAATGCCGTTGGGGTAGATTTCGTGGGTGGTCAAGCCTTCGGGTTCGAGGAAGATTTGGTGTGCATCTTTGTCGGCAAAGCGGTTGACTTTGTCTTCCACGCTCGGGCAATAGCGCGGGCCAACGCCTTCGATCTTGCCGGTGAACATGGGGCTGCGGTCAAAGCCGGAGCGAATGATGTCGTGAGTTTGTGCGTTGGTGTGCGTGATCCAGCAGGGCACTTGGCGCGGATGCATGGAAGCTTTGCCCATGAAGCTGAAGACGGGCATGGGCGTCGTAACATTTCCGTCTTGATCCGCCATGCCATCCCCGGGTTGCTCGGTGCACTGCGAATAGTCAATCGTGCGGCCGTCGATACGCGCCGGCGTGCCAGTCTTCAATCGGCCTTGCGGCAGCTTCAATTCTTTGAGCCGCGCAGACAGCGACACGGCAGGCGGATCGCCCGCCCGACCCGCTGAATAGTTGTTCAGGCCAACGTGGATTTTCCCATCGAGAAACGTCCCCGCTGTGAGCACCACGGTGCGCGAGCGAAACCGAATACCCACCTGAGTGACCGCGCCAACGACTTTGTCGCCTTCGACCATGAGATCGTCTACCGCTTGTTGAAAGAGCCACAAATTCGGCTGGTTCTCCAGCATCCGGCGAATGGCGGCTTTGTACAAAACACGATCAGCTTGGGCCCGAGTCGCGCGCACGGCTGGGCCTTTCGAGCCATTCAAAATGCGAAACTGAATGCCGCCCTCGTCAGTTGCTAACGCCATCGCGCCGCCCAGCGCATCCACTTCTTTGACCAAATGCCCCTTGCCAATGCCGCCAATAGAAGGGTTGCAGCTCATTTGGCCGAGCGTCTCAATATTGTGCGAAAGCAGCAAGGTAGAGCAGCCCATGCGTGCGCTGGCCAGCGCGGCTTCCGTGCCAGCGTGGCCACCGCCGACGACGATGACATCAAAAATCTGTGGGTAGTCCATGGGGTTCTGCTTGTTTAATCGCCTATATTGTCTCAAATTGCTTAACGCTATGAAAATAGTAGCATAGTGCGCAGATTCTATGCCGGCGAATGGCTTGTTTGGCTTGAATTATTTGTGATTCATGATGCTTGCCCTAGCAATGAGCGGCTGCGCGCTTGAGTCACGGCGCTTCGGGTGTTCCACTCCGCGAATGTCCTCTGCGCTGGCGCTACGCGCGTGCGCTCCCCCAATATGGTAGCTACGTGAAACACCCAAATCACCGCGCCTCAAACGCGTGGCCTATTGGCTGTTCTCGCAAGTTTCGGTTGCACAAAATCGTTCCTCGCGATGTTGTTTGCGCAGGAGCATTGGCAATCTGCTGAATGTAAAAACCTTAGCCTGCCGACCGTGGTTGGGGTATGCCACGGAGCGAAATAAAGGGGGAGGCGGCGAAAAATAATTACCGCAGCGAAACATTATTCAACGCCGCCGGAGGACATTCGCGGAGTGGCGTACCCCAAGCGCGGGCTAGGTGTACAAATGCATGAGTGAAACGATACGCTCACTAAATTTTAAAGAAAAATAGCATTCAGCCGGCATAGATATTGCGGAGAACGCTATTAAAAAATGAGTCACAACCCATTCGCCCGTAACACCGTCTTCGACGCATCCGTCTGCAAAAACGCATAAAACCGTTGCGCCGAAACAGAGGCAGTACGCGACAAAGCCATGCGCTGAATGATCGGCGGATACAGCGTATTTTTCACCGTCACATACCGCGTCGTCGCAGCTAGCTCGGGCGCTACAGCAAGCGACAGAGCCACCAAGCCAGAGGACGCAGCGCCTGTGCTCACGAATTGCGTGGCCTGTGTGACGCTCTCGCCGAGCACTAAGCGGTTTTGTACGGTCTGCCACAAGCCCAGCGTTTGCAGCGCGGATTGTGCCGCGCGGCCATACGGGGCATGTTCGGGGTTGGCGATCGAGAGCTGGCCTGAGCTGCCCAGAGAGGCCAGCAAGCCCTGCAGACCTGCATCCAGCTTGGCTTGCGAGGCCTTTGGCACCATCCAAACGATTTGGCCGCGGCCGTAGACCACGCCTTCATCCTTGGCCCAGCCGTTTTTGGCCAAGCGGAAGATCAGTGCTTCATCAGCTGACATGAATAAATCAGCTGGCAAGCCCTGTTCCAGTTGCCGAGCAAAATTGCCCGAGGAGCCGAGCGATATGGCCACCTTGTGGTCAGTTTCTCGCTCGAAGCGCGCGGCAAGCTCGGCCAAAGCAAACTTTAAGTCGCTTGCGGCCGCTACGCGGATGGGCGTGTTTTGAGCCAAAGTGACCGCGCCCGAAAGCAGCCCAGCGCCACAGAGCAAAAGGCATCTTCTACGATGCATAAAGTCATGCCGCGATTGCATAGTTTTCGCTGTAACTGACAGGTAACTGGAGGGGGGAGTTTTAAAATTCATGGACTGTTCATCAGATTCCGTGATCGCTGTGATGCACCATACACCAGCAAAGTGCCCCAGCCATGACGAAATCTGATTTTTAACTTCTGGAGCTTGATGAGTATGAACGCACCCGTGATGCAGGGTCTCAAATTAGGGACACCGAGCTACGTCAAAAATGCCAAGCTGATTGCTTGGGTGGCCGATATGGCCGCGCTGTGCAAGCCCGATGCCATTCATTGGTGTGATGGTAGCAAGGAAGAATACGATGCGCTCTGCCAGCAATTGGTGGATGGCGGTACGTTTAAGAAACTCAACCCTGCCAAGCGCCCAGGCTCATTTTTGGCCTGGAGCGATCCATCCGATGTAGCCCGCGTGGAAGATCGCACCTACATTTGCAGCGCGAAAAAAGAAGACGCCGGCCCGACGAACAATTGGGCTGCGCCTGATGAGATGCGTGCGACTTTGAATCCGCTTTTTGACGGCTCAATGCGTGGCCGCACGATGTACGTCGTGCCCTTCTCCATGGGCCCGCTCGGCTCAGACATTGCCCACATTGGTATTGAACTCTCTGACTCGCCCTACGTCGCCGTCAACATGCGCATCATGACGCGCATGGGCAAAGCCGTGTACGACGTGATCGGCGTGAATGGTGATTTCGTGCCTTGCGTCCACACCGTGGGTGCACCACTCGAAGCGGGCCAAAAAGACATCAGCTGGCCGTGCAATAAGACGAAGTACATCGTCCACTACCCCGAAAGCCGCGAGATCTGGAGCTACGGCTCAGGCTACGGCGGCAATGCACTGCTCGGCAAGAAATGCTTTGCGTTGCGCATTGCGTCCACCATGGGCCGCGATCAAGGATGGTTAGCAGAACACATGCTGATCCTCGGCGTGACGAATCCTCAAGGTAAGAAATACCACGTCGCAGCAGCATTCCCCTCCGCATGTGGAAAAACCAACTTTGCCATGCTCATCCCGCCCGCAGGCTTTGACGGCTGGAAAGTCACCACCATTGGCGACGATATTGCATGGATCAAGCCGCAAGCTGACGGCACACTGCGCGCCATCAACCCAGAAGCAGGCTATTTCGGCGTCGCCCCCGGCACGAACACGCTCACCAATCCGAACTGCATGAAGAGTTTGGATCGCGATGTGATCTACACCAACGTCGCGCTCACGGATGATGGCGATGTGTGGTGGGAAGGCATGGGCGAAGCACCGGCACACGCCATTGATTGGCAAGGCAAAGAATGGACGCCTGCGATTGCCAAGGAAACTGGTGCAAAAGCAGCCCACCCCAACGCGCGCTTCACCGTCGCCGCGACCAACAACCCCGCTTTAGACGAAGCATGGGACGATGCCAAAGGCGTAAAAATCGATGCCTTCATCTTCGGCGGCCGCCGCTCCACCACCGTGCCCCTGGTCACCGAAGCCCGCAACTGGACGGAAGGCGTCTACATGGCCGCGACCATGGGCTCGGAGACGACAGCCGCAGCCTTTGGCGCGCAAGGCGTGGTGCGCCGCGACCCATTCGCCATGCTGCCCTTCATGGGCTACAACATGAGCGACTATTTCCAGCATTGGCTGAATCTCGGTGCTAAGTTGGAAAAGACCGGGGCAAGCAATAAGAGCGACACAAGCGTCGCGTTACCAAAAATCTTCACCACCAACTGGTTCCGCAAAGGCGAAGACGGTAAATTCATTTGGCCCGGCTACGGCGAAAACATGCGCGTCTTGAAGTGGATGATTGACCGCATTGAAGGCACAGCCGCCGGTAACGAGCACATCTTCGGCGTGTCCCCCAGCTACGAAGAACTCAACTGGACGGGCCTGAACTTCACGAAAGAGCAATTCACCAACGTCACCAGCATCGACAAAGCCGCATGGCAAGCTGAGTTGAAACTGCACGAAGAGCTGTTCACGCAGTTGGCGTACCACTTGCCAGCTGAGCTCACTGCGACCAAGGCGACGTTAGAAAAACGTCTCGCAGCGTAAAACTAAGCCGAATCGGCTGATCGCCGGCACATTTACTACGCGGAGTGCTATCGAAAAAGTAGTGCTCCGCGTTTTTTTTCCGAAAGCGGCTGCGAGGTGAAGCCTTCGCGCTTGGGGTATCTTGTTACGCGAATGTCCTCCGGCGGCGTTCTGGTTTTGTTCTCTCCGATCAGATGGCTTCGCCGCCTCCCCCTTTATTTCGCTACACAAGACACCCCAACCACGACGGCCTCATCTCGTGGCCTGTTGGTTGATTATTCGGTACTTTGCATTCAATTTGTTAGCACGCTAACCAACCGCTCTGACTGCCGGCAGTGATTTGGGTGTTTCACGCAGCGAAATAAAGGGGGAGGCGGCGAAGATTTGCTAAACGGAGAGAACAAAACCAGAACGCCGCCGGAGGACATTCGCGGAGTGAAATACCCGAAGCGCTGTTGGCAGTCAGAGCAAGCCCGTCAACAAAACCCAGAATACTAAGCAGGCAAAATACAAACCGATATGCACCACCTCATCCTCCCCGGCTGGCAAAACTCCGGCGCGCTGCATTGGCAAAGCCTCTGGGAAACGCAATTGAGCGCCCAGCGTGTGGAGCAACACGACTGGATGCGTCCTTTGCGAGGCGATTGGATCACAAGGTTGGAAGATCATGTGCTATCAATAAATGAGCACTCTGCGCAACAAATACGCCGGGTAGAGGCACAAAATGATCATAAAAACGATAAAGAAACTAGGAAAAAAGACCTTATCCTTATCGCCCACAGCCTCGGCTGTCATCTCATCGCTGCTTGGGCCGCACTGTCCAAACAAACCCACCGTATCCAAGGCGCATTGCTCGTCGCCCCGCCTGATGGCATTCGCGAGAATTTCCCGCCTGAGCTC
>JANMFP010000418.1:0-1694 GCA_031378135.1 Variovorax sp.
TGAGCGGTGGTGCTTGCTGCCTTGGCTGCGGATTTAGCCGTGCTCATGGCTGAATTCATGGCGGTCTGAGTCATCGCCTTCGCCATATTTTTTGTCGTGTCCATCGCCGTCTTTTTGCCTGCATCCTTCATCGCATCCGCAGCGATTTGGCCAAACTGTTGTGTGAGTGAGCCCCACAATTGCATCGGATCAATCAAACCGCTTTTCGCTGCTGGCGCAGTTTTTTTCTTCGGCGCGGCCGTATTGGCTGAAGGTTTACCCAATGCGGTGTTTACAGCGCCCGCCATCGTTTCAGTGGCTTTGAGTTTGAAGGCATTGGCCACATCGCCCATGTTGAAATTCATGCCCTTGAGCGTCGCCAGCGTCATCTTCTGCACTTCGAGCGCCGTGATCGTGGCTTGCAAGGCTTTGGCGTTTTGATCGAGCCAGAATTGCACGGTTTTGAGCTCTTGAATTCGTTTATCCAGCTCTTCCACATTCAGCGTGGGCGCAACCCAGTTGGCAGGATTGGGCATCTGCGGGATATTGGGCAAACCGCTCGCCGCGCCTTTCACAGCCTGAGTGGCCAAGCCTTGCAAAAAATCAAAGCCCGGAACAAATTTACCGAAGGCGGTGTTCATGGAATTGCTGGTATCGCTCATACTTTGTGTCTCCAACTGTGGGTAGAGACACTTTAACGCAGGCCAGAGACCTGCGCAAAATTATTTTGCAGGAACAAAATCCGTGCGGGCAATCGCCGTGGCTTGTGGTTTGTTCGCGAGCTTGTAGGCGCTAGAGATCAAATCAATATTGCTTTGTACGCGCTTCATATCGATAAAGCCCAAGCCTGTTTCTTGCACCGTGGGCGTGTTCACAAAAGTGTCAAAAGCCAGCCTTGCGCGGCGCCATTCGAATTGCTCATCGGCATTGGCATCCATCTCTTTGACCGTTTTTACCGCTTCGCGGGTGTTGCCTAAAGTGGCTTTGAGCGCCGCATGGTAAGCCTTCACAAAGCTGGCTACGGCTCTGGGGTTGCCCTCCAAGAATTTAGGGTTCACAAGGATGGCGTTGCCGTACACGCGCAAGCCCATCTCGTGGAAGGGATACACCGCGTAGGCTGAGCCCGACATGCCTTGCCTTTCAATATTAAGCATAGTGGTGAAGTAGAAGCCGGTGATGCCATCAAGCTCTCCCTTGGCAAACATTTCTTCTCGCTTGGCAGCATCTACATTTTGCCAATTCACCTCACCCGTTTGCGCCACTTGAGAGAATGCAGGCCAGAGCTTGCGGCCACCATCAAAGGGAGGCGCGCCAAGCTTTTTGCCAGCCAGCTGCTGCGGGCGATCTGCACCTGAGGCTTTGCGGATGAACAGGCTTGAGGGCGTGCGCTCATAAACCATGTACACAGCCACGGGAGGCGCCACGCTTGGATTCTTCGCCGCATGTTCAATCAGCGAGCTGAAATCGCCTAAGCCCATGTCAAACTCACCGCTTGCCACTTTCGCAACCGTCGCTCCTGAGCCTGTGCCCGGCGTGAGTGCGACGCTTAGTTTTTCAGCTTGGAAATAACCTTTGTTTGCCAAAAGCAAGGGTGCGGCTTGACCCTCCCAGCGCCAATCGTTTAAGAATTTGATGGCGGTCTGCGCCTGCGCCGCACCAGCAAACGCGAATGTAGCGAAAAGCAAAGCGCTGATTTTGATAAATTGACGACGCAT
>JANMFP010000473.1:0-3286 GCA_031378135.1 Variovorax sp.
CTGAAGAAGGAGTTATTCGATGAGTAAGAAAAAAATCGATCCTGAAATGTTGCAATTCCAAGCGGATTTGCTTCAATCCGTGCGCGATATGAAGGCGGGTCGCGCCGGACGCGTTCACTACGTAGAGCTCACAGCCGCCGCGCAAGCTCGCATCAAATCCGGCCTCTCCCAAACCGGCTTTGCTGAGCTACTCGGCGTATCTATCAAGACTCTGCAAAACTGGGAACAAGGCCGCACCCAACCCAGCGGTGCTGCGAATACCTTGATCAAAGTGGCGATGCATTCACCGAAAGTGTTGGCCAAGGCAATGGCTGCTGCTTGATGAATAGAAAATCGATCAATGCCAAGATTTATTGCATCACTACTCTTGGCAATAGCTGTGCCAATGCTCATTGCATTTTTCTTGCTTGCTGACGACAAGAAAATGCGTGATCAACTCATGCCTGTAGCAGCAAAAATTCACAGCGCAAACATGCAAAAGTCAACGACATCAGCAAAAAGTCTTCAGCAGCTACAAACACACTATTCATACTCAGCATCTGGAAGCAGCTACGAATGGCGTGGTTTAGTGCCACTAGCCACCTCTCAGAACACCGCAGCATCTAGGTTTGTACAGATCGCTCAAATCGCTCAAAGCGACAAGAGCGAAAAAGTCATTCAAGCATGGGTACGCAAAGGTTCTCCAGACAAACTCTTGTTATTCCTGCCAGAAAAGCAACTAAATCCCTTTGTTTTCTTTTTTCTGGTTTGTTTAGGCATTGTTGTGATGTTGGTATCAACGGTAGCAGGCTCGGGATTGACATTACGCTCAGTCAAAAGTACCTGACAGTTTGTTGTTTTACCATCTTCGCTGCAAAGCACTGCATAGCTATTGGCTAGGCCATGGCTGGGCGGTTAGCAGTCTAGCGATTATGGCGGTGCAGGGTTTGAAAACGCGAGTGCGTTCCCCTCGTTATTTCAAGCGACGGGTGTCGCGTGGCTCCCGAGACGGCTCATGAGCCAAGATGATGACCGCCTAGCTGTGACCGGTCTGTCCAAGAAGCTAGCAAAGCTGCAAGTGCAAAAGAAACCCATCAGAGTTATGATGGTCGGTTGACTTTTTGAAACTGGACACTGTGAATTCTTCTACCGACGGCACGTATTTAGGCCAAGCTTTGCACACGCACATCAGCATTCGTGGGGCGCGGACGCATAACTTGAAGAATGTGGATTTGGATATTCCGCGCAATCGCTTGGTGGTGATCACGGGGCTATCGGGTTCGGGCAAATCTTCGCTGGCGTTTGACACGCTGTATGCCGAGGGGCAGCGGCGGTATGTAGAGAGTTTGTCCACTTATGCGCGGCAATTTTTGCAGTTGATGGATAAGCCTGATGTGGACATGATTGAAGGCCTGTCGCCGGCGATCTCGATTGAGCAGAAGGCAACGAGCCACAACCCGCGATCCACCGTGGGTACGGTCACGGAGATTCACGATTATTTGCGCCTTTTGTTTGCGCGTGCGGGCACGCCGCACTGCCCGGAGCATTTGCTGCCGCTGCAATCGCAAACCGTTTCGCAAATGGTGGATGCTGTGCTCGCTTGGCAGCAAGAGACGAAGCTCATGATCCTTGCGCCGATTGCGCGCGAGAAAAAAGGCGAATACACGCAAGTGTTTGAAGAGATGCAATCGAAAGGCTATGTGCGCTTTCGCGTCGACGGGCAGATGTTTGATTTTGATGAGCTGCCCAAACTCAAGAAGACGGAGAAGCACGATATTGATGTGGTGATTGATCGGCTCAAGGTCAAACCAGAAATGAAGCAGCGCTTGGCAGAGAGCTTTGAAGCTGCGCTGCGCTTGGCCGACGGCCGTGCAATCGCTGTCAACATGGACTATCAATCTGATAGCGCTCCGCGCAATACATATGCCGGCAACAGCGCGAAATCATCTGAAACTACCTTTGCCGGCGAGCAATGGTTTAACGCAAAATTCGCCTGCCCCATTTGCGCCTTCACCATCGGCGAGCTGGAGCCGCGCTTGTTTTCGTTCAACTCGCCTGTGGGCGCTTGCGAGACGTGTGATGGCATTGGCATGATGGAATTTTTTGATCCATCGCGTATCGTCGCCTTCCCATCGCTTTCTCTCGCGAGCGGCGCCATCAAAGGCTGGGATCGGCGCAACGGCTACTATTTTTCTTTGCTTGAATCCATTGCGAAACACTACAAATTCGACATCGAAAAACCGTTTGAAGAATTGCCCGCCAATGTGCAGCATGTCATTTTACAGGGCAGTGGCGAAGAAGAGATTGCTTTTAGCTACACGATGGAAAGTGGCGAATCTGCGGGCAAGAAGATCAAGAAAAAACATCCGTTTGAAGGCATCGTTCACAACATGGAGCGGCGCTATCGCGAGACGGAATCGAGCCTCGTGCGTGAAGATTTGGCGCGCTATCGCCACACGCAGCCTTGCACGGCTTGCGAAGGCACACGTTTGAAACGCGAAGCGCGCAATGTGCGCTTGGTGGGAGCGCAGGCCAGCTCTGCGGCGGATTCGCGAACGATCAGCCAAATCGCTGGCGTCACTTTGCTTGAAGCACAGCGCTATTTTGAGAATTTAAAAATGACGGGTGCCAAAGCAGAGATTGCCAGCAAGGTGATCAAAGAGATTGCCTCGCGCTTGAAATTCCTGAACGATGTCGGCTTGAGTTATTTGAGTCTTTCGCGCAGCGCCGAAACTTTATCGGGCGGCGAATCGCAGCGCATTCGCTTGGCTTCGCAAATTGGCTCTGGCCTCACGGGTGTGATGTATGTGCTGGATGAGCCGAGCATTGGTTTGCATCAGCGCGACAACGATCGCTTGATCAGCACGCTCAAACATTTGCGCAATTTAGGCAACAGCGTGATTGTGGTTGAGCACGATGAAGACATGATTCGCGCGGCTGATTACGTGGTGGATATTGGTTTGGGTGCAGGCATTCATGGTGGGCGCATTATTGCTCAGGGCACGGCTGCGCAAGTCGAGGCCAATGCCGATTCGCTTACGGGGCAATTTTTGAGTGGCGCGCGGCAAATCGCTGTGCCGCAGCGGCGCGGCAAATGGATGCCTATTCAGGTCAAAGAGCCGGTCATCGCTCCCGCGAAATCTCGCTACCCTGCTTCGACGTTTAAAAAGAAAGAGCCCACGATCAAGGCCGACGAAAAATTCCAACTGCTGCGCGTGGTGAACGCCACAGGCAACAACTTGAAAAATGTGAGCGTGGATTTCCCCGTTGGCCTCATGACATGCGTTACCGGCGTATCGGGCTCGGG
>JANMFP010000475.1:0-7299 GCA_031378135.1 Variovorax sp.
GTTGATGAACACGGCGACGTCACCAACGGTATCGGCCCGGACCAACACCCGGCGGGCCTGGCCGTCGGCTCGTGACGGGAGCGGGGCCGACGCGAGATCGACCACGGCGAGAGCCCTTCATTTCAATTCATTTAGCCTGCTGCAACGAGCCACCCGCGATGGTGATCGCCACCATTGAAAGCTTGCGCTTGCTGCAATACCGTAATTTTGAAGTGATTGTGATTGATAACAACACGGCAAGCCCGGCACTGTGGCAGCCTGTGCGTGATTTCGTCGCCAGCTTGCCGAGTCACTTCAAATTCATCCATTTGCCCACTTGGCCAGGTTACAAAGCCGGCGCGCTGAACTACGCGCTGGAGCAGGCCGATCCGCGCGCGGAAGTTGTGGCGGTTGTTGATGCAGATTATGTTGTGCGGCCTGACTGGCTCAGTGCTTTGGTGGGATATTTCTCTGATCCGAAAGTGGGCATCGTACAAGCACCTCAGGCTCATCGTGACTGGGGCGGCAGCGTGTTCAGGAAAATGATGAATTGGGAATACGATGGTTTTTTCCGCATTGGCATGCACCATCGTAACGAGAGAGATGCCATCATTCAACATGGCACCATGACCATGATTCGCGCCCAGGCTCTCAAAGACCACGGCCGGTGGTCTGAATGGTGTATGTGTGAAGACGCGGAGCTGGGCCTGCGATTAATGCAGCAAGACCTTCGCACGGTGTACGTCGATCAAGTGATGGGCGAAGGCCTCACGCCGGATAGTTTTTTAGCATTCAAGAAGCAACGGCAACGCTGGGCCCAAGGCGGCATGCAAATCCTTAAAGCGCATTGGCGCGCCTTGCTCGGGCTCAATGGGGCGAAGCCTTTGAGTTTGGGGCAGCGCTATCACTTCCTCGCAGGCTGGTTGCCTTGGATCGGGGATCTCTTTCACTTCATTTTTGTCTTATTGGCTTTGGCGTGGACGATTGGCGTGCTCGCCGCACCGCAATATTTTTCGTTGCCAATCCCGCTATTTATGCTGCCTTTGGCGGTCTTCTGTGCGGCCAAGTTGATCATGGGGCCGCTTCTTTACTGGCGCAGAGTACCCTGCTCAGCAAAAGGAATCTTAGGTGCTGCTATCGCAGGCATGGCACTGTCTCACTCAATTGCGCGCGGCGTGATGGCAGGATTGTTCTTCAACTCTGGCGTTTTTCAAATCACTGCAAAAGGCACTGGCAACGGCGGCGCGCCGCTTGCGCCTGCCCAAGCCACTCTCAACATGAGGAGAAGCTGGCGACTGCCCGAGACATTAAAGCCTGCCAGAGAGGAAATACTGCTTTTGATCGCACTGATGCTTGCCATCCTCGCAATCGCTGTCACGCGCGATTCAAATCACGTTGAATCTGCGCTGTGGATGTTGATGCTCGCATTGCAAGCTTTACCGTATGGGGCGTCGGCTTTGTGCGCAGTTGTAGCCAGTTGGCCAGAGCGCAGGGCTGCTACGCCGGCTGCTCCAACTGCCTCGGCGCATTGGCTCTCTCGCCTGCTTAACCGCGTCATGCCCTGACACGCTCAAATTTTTTGCGCGCCAGGCTTTGCGGCATCCACCACAAAGCTGGCAGAAGTGGAAACGGCAGTGTCTTGCACCCGCGCGTTGTCAATGACCCGAGCGTGGGTGATGAGTTCTTTACTGCTGATTTCTATAAGCATGTATCCGCGCAGGTCACTCTTGGCAAACTTCATATGCGGATTGGCGCGCATGACCCGATCCGCAACGACCTGAGGCCAACTTGGGCTGGTAATCGACGTGCCGACGATCTCGGTTGCAAGCACGGGCGAGGAAGGATCGTCAAAGTCTGCATGTAAATCGCTGATGTAGGTCGCGTGAACATCGCCACCCAGTGTGACGACATTTTTCTTTGCGCCCCAGATGCTCAAAGCACGTTTGCGCGCGATGGGATACCCATCCCAGCTATCGTTCCAAAAAACCTCGGCAGGCTGCGATTCTGGCGCGCCACGGCTGGCCATCTTCATTTGAGCCATGATGGATTGCTGGCCGACGATGTTGAAGGCCGCTGAGCTTTGCAGCACACCTTGATCAAGCCAAGCTTCTTGCTTTGCACCGAGCAGACTGCCCGTGAAACTGCGCCGCTCAGGGCAGCTTTTGTCGAAAATCGAGCGGGAGCCACCTTGATCGGATGGCGTACATACTTGGTAATCGCGGTATTGGCGGGCATCGAGCATGTGCAGATCGGCGGTTTGCCCCCATTTGTAGCGGCGATACAGCTGCATTTGTCCGTTTCGCGGCATTTGCGCGCGGCGCAGCGGCTGATGCTCCCAATAAGCCCGGTATGCGGCTTCGCGCCGCGCGAGAAATCCTACGCCTCGATCTGTTTCAGAGCGGTCATTGGCATAGTCGTTGGCAACTTCGTGGTCATCCCAAGTCACGATCCAAGGGCATGCGGCGTGGCCAAGCTGCAAATCGGGATCGGATTTGTAGAGCGCGTATCTGGCGCGGTAGTCGTCAAGAGTCGTGCACGTCGGGCTGTTGTGCTGCCGAGTGCGATTGGGCGTCATGCCGTACTCGTAAATATAGTCGCCTACAAACAGCAAGCAATCGAGCTCCTCTTTTGCCATGTGCCGGTAGGCGCTGAAGTAGCCATGCTCGTAATTTTGACAAGAGGCCAGCGCAAATCGAAGCGCGTCTTTGCTGGCTGCTGGAGGCAGCGTTCGCGTTCGACCGACGGGGCTCACCGCATTTGCAACTTGAAAGCGATACCAGTAGGACGCTTTACTGGGAAGGAGCCCCGCCACCTCGATATGCACGCTGTGCGCAAAATCGGGCTCTGCAAAAACGGCGCCTGATCGTACGATGCGCTGGAACTGCGGATCGCTGGCAAGCTCCCAACGCACTCGGATGGGGCCATTTGGCAAGGGCTCGCCGCCCGCTGTGGCTAAGAGCCGCGTCCAAATCACAAAGCCATCTAAAGACGGCGATCCAGAGGCAACGCCAAGCGCAAAAGGATCATGTGAGATCGATTGGGCACTTGTTCTGGCAGTTCCAGTGGTGAGCGCAGCGCTCGTCAAGGCGTGAACAAAATGCCTTCGCTGCATAGCGTAACTCGCTCCGCTAGGCGGCTTGCCAGAGCGATGAGCTCAAAGGCGTGGCGTCAAACTGACGTGTCATTTGGCGCCGAACTGCGGTTTAGTCATTTGCTCACTGATCGCCTTCGAGGTGTACTGCATGCGCGAAGCGGCATGCAAACCAAAGACGCCGATCACAATCATCGAGATACTGGCCAGCTTGATGGCAGTCGCCGTTTCCTTGAAGAAGAAAATGCCAATTGATGCGGTCGCAACCGTTCCTACGCCGCTCCACACCGCATACGTGACGCTCAAATCCAGCGTCTTGATTGCAAAAACATTGCAACTGAAAGCCATCGCAAAAAATACAAACATCGCCACCGAGGGAATCGGGCGCGTGAAGCCCTGAGACAGCTTCATACAGGTGGTGCCCATCACCTCAAATGCGATTGCAATGCCGAGCAAAGTCCAAGCTTGGGCAAATGTGGGGGTGAAGGCTTGTAAGGCTTTTAGCATGAGGTAGGACGAAAGAGCGAGCTGTTTATTACTAGGAACATATGAATCATACTGACAATCAGATTTCTATTCAGAAGTACCAACGGGCTGCGGAGCACTACGATGCGTCGGCGCAGTTCACCATGCCCTTACGCCAGCGCACGATTCATTTGCTGCAATTGCAAGTTGGCCAATGCGTGCTGGATGTGGGTACAGGTACAGGCCTGAGCTATGAATTGCTGCTGCAAGGCGTAGGCCATGCTGGCCGGGTGCTGGCATTTGAGCAAAGCCCTGAAATGTTTGCGCAGGCCGAGCAGCGCGTGGAGCGCACAGGCTGGGTCAACGTATGGCATGCCTGCGCCATGGCAGAAGAGGTGCAATTGCCGCAAATGGCCGATGCCGTGTTGTTTAACTACGTGCACGATGTCTCGCGCACACCTGAGGCGATTGCCAACATCATGCGCCAAGTCAAGCCCGGTGCGCGCGTGGCCATGGCGGGCATGAAGTTTTTTCCGTGGTGGACAGGGCCGCTGAATATTCTGGCCTGGATGAAAAACCGCCCCTACAACGCCAAAGCCGCTGACTTGTGGGCCCCGTGGGACATTGTGCAAACTTATTGCCATTCGTTTAGTATGAAAACCACACAATTCGGCATGGGCTATGTGGCCAGTGGCATCAGAAAGTAAATCATGAAGCATTCACCTGCATTGCCTTCACGCGCAGCAATCACCAGCCCTTTGGCTCAGCGCTTTTCGCACGCGCGCGCGCAAACTCTGGCCTTGGCCGCGCCGCTCAGCGCAGAAGATTGCCAAGCGCAATCCATGCCAGATGCTTCGCCCGTCAAATGGCATCTTGCCCATGTGACTTGGTTTTTTGAAACCTTTATCTTGGAGCGCTTTGAAGAAAATTTTGCACCCTTCAATCCAGTGTTTCGCGTGCTGTTCAACAGCTACTACAACGCCGTGGGCGACAAGCACCCGCGCGCCCAGCGCGGCCTGCTCACGCGGCCTACGCTGCTGGAAGTCAAAGCCTGGCGAGCCCATGTGGATGAGCGCATCAGCGCCTTGCTGGCGCTGCCGCATGACGCAGCCATCGATGAATTGGTGGAGCTGGGTATTCAGCATGAGCAGCAGCACCAAGAGCTGCTGCTCACCGATGTGAAGCATCTGCTCTCCTGCTCAGCGCTAGAGCCTGTGTATGCCAAGGCTTGGCCTTTGGCGCGTGTGGCGGCCGTGCCTGCGCAATGGGTGGAGCAGCCCAGTGGTTTGGTACAGATCGGCCACGCTGGAGAAGGCTTCACGTTTGACAACGAAACACCGCGCCACACTCAGTATCTTGCGCCTTATGCGCTGATGAATAGATTGGTGACGCACGGCGAATGGCTGGAATTTGTGCAAGCGGGCGGCTACCAAGATGCGCGCTGGTGGCTCTCCGCCGGCTGGGATTGGGTGACTGCGCAAGGCATCCTCGCGCCCCTGTATTGGCGCTGCGATGGTGATGCGAGCGTGCATGAGGGCTGGACGAATTTCACCTTGCATGGCCGCGCGCCAATTGATCCGCACACGCCCATTGTTCACATCAGTTATTTTGAAGCCGATGCCTATGCCCGCTGGAAGAGCGCGAGTGATCCCGCATGGTCAGGTGCACGCTTGCCCACGGAGGCTGAATGGGAAGCCGCCGCCAGCACGAATGCGCCCGAGCATATGGCGCAAGGCAATTTTGTGGAAACCCAAGCCTTGCATCCGATGCCGGTAGCCAAGCCCCATGCTGGCTTGATGCAGATGATGGGCGATGTCTGGCAATGGACCAGCTCCAGCTACAGCGCCTACCCAGGCTTTGCGCCCTGGGCGGGCGCGGTAGGCGAGTACAACGGCAAATTCATGGTCAATCAATATGTGCTTCGCGGCGGCTCGTGCGCCACACCGCGTAGCCACATCCGCGCCAGCTACCGCAACTTTTTCCCCACCGATGCGCGCTGGCAATTCACGGGCTTACGGCTGGCGAAATCGCTTTAAGCCTGCACCACGACACCTTTCCAAAACGCAACGCGGTCTGCGACCTGCTCTGCGCCTGCTTTGGGCTCTGAGTAGTACCACACGGCATCGGGATTGAGTTTGCCATCGACGTTTAAGCTGAAATAGCTGGCTTGGCCTTTCCAAAAGCAACTGGTGTGCGTTGGGCTGGGCTGCACCAGATGCATATTCAGGCTGGCGCGGGGAAAATAGGCATTGTTTTCAACCATAACGATGTCGTCGCTCTCAGCAATGACGGTGTTGTTCCAAATGGCTTTCATGGTGATCCTTCAAGCTCCCTTGAGCTAAAAGATCGTATTGTGAAGCTCAAGGTTTGCAGGTGCGAAAGCCTGCATAAATATCCCTGCGATCAGGTGTGAAGAAATTGCGATAGCGCGAGTTGCGCATGATCGGCAGCGTGGCCACGCAACCGCCGCGCAGCACTTTACGGCTGCCAAACCAAGGCGCTGAGTAATCTCGGTAGGGATGCGCTGCAAAGCCGGCGTAAGGCAGAAAATCGCTGCTCGTCCACTCCCACACATCACCCCAAAGCATACTTGGCTCTTGGGTGATGGCACATTCCCATTCAGCTTCGGTCGGCAGTCTGCGCCCCGCCCACAGGCAATAGGCTTGCGCATCATGCCAGTTGATGTGAACCGCGCTCATCCGCAAATTCAGTGGCTGCCAGCGGCCAAAAACGAGTTGCTCATAGGTGCCGGATTGCTCTCGCAGACTGAGGGGAAGCGCATAACCCGTCTCTTGCACAAAGCGCAGGTACTGCGCCCAGCTCACAGGGCGTGCATCGATTTCAAACTCGGCCAGCGTCACGTCATGGCCCATCAGCTCATTGTCAAAGGCAAAGCCCTGCATGGCTGTGCTACCTAGCTGAAACACCTGTTTTTTAAAGGCTAAATGGCCTGTAGCCGGCATAGAATATGCGCGAGGCGCTATTGAATTCATAGTATTCAATAAGGCTGCGGGTAGCTTAATCGGCTGCCGCAACGCCTGCGCCATGTACACCGCCGCCTCCACATGCATGGCTTCGTGCAGCAGCACGAGGCGGTAAAAATACAAATCTGCATCGCCAGAGCCTGCGCTATCCAGCAGATAGAGTGTTTGCTCTAAGCTGCTCTGCAAATAGCTTTTGCACGCAAGCGCGTTAAACAAAGGCAACTTCCAGCGCGAGGCATGCGGCACAGTGGAGCTGTTGTACCAAGCATCGCCGTGGTGCGGCAAACTGATTGCTGAGCAAGGCAGGCGCGCATGATCAGGATCTGCTACATGCCCCAAGGCGCGCTGCTGATTGCGCCCAATCCACCACTGCTGAAACCAACCCACATGGCCAAGCTCCCAAAGCGGCAGATTGAATTGTTCCTCGCAAGGCACATCCAGCAAACCAGCGGCCTCAAAAGCATCAAACAGCGCGAGCGTGATGGCGCGCACAGATTGCAACTCACGCGCCAGCGTAGCCGCATCAGATGTGCGTATCATCTCCCCCAACGGTATCTCTGTCTTCAAATGAAAAAACCCTCTGTTGTGATCATTAGCCCCGCTTTGCAAGATGCCAACAATGGCAACTGGCAAACAGCTAAGCGTTGGGCGCAAATGCTATCGAAGCATTATCGTATCCGTATCCTCAAGGAATGGGATAGTGATGCGTCGGATGACTGTATGCTCGCCTTACATGCGCGGCGAAGCGCAAGCAGCATTGCTGCATGGCACGCATCTAAA
>JANMFP010000479.1:0-2248 GCA_031378135.1 Variovorax sp.
GGCCACAAAGTGTCATCCAGATCAAAGGATATTGCGCGAATTTTTGAGATGTCCAGCATAGACCAGCGAGAATAGCGCATGGCTTTCGAAAAAGAACCCACGTATGCTCATGGCAGCGTAAATAAATACCCATCCACCACCGCTGTGTTGCTCTGCAACCTCGGCACGCCCGATGCGCCAACCGCGCCGGCGCTGCGCCGTTACCTCGGCGAATTTTTGAGCGACCACCGCGTGGTGGAGATTCCTAAGCCCATTTGGTGGCTGATTCTTCACGGCATCATTCTTCGCTTGCGCCCCGCAAAATCCGCCAAAAAATACGAGAGCATTTGGATGGCGCCAGACCAGGAAGGCAAGGGCGGCGGCTCACCGCTGAAAGTATGGAGCGAGAAAAATGCTTCGCTTTTGCAAGGCAGCTTAGCGCAGCGCGGCCACAGAGTGCGAGTGTTGCTCGGCATGCGTTATGGCAACCCGAGCATTCCCTCGCAGCTTGCAGCGCTCAAGGCCGAAGGATTCAAACGCGTTTTGATTTTGCCGATGTACCCGCAATACAGCGGCACGACAACGGCCAGTGTGTTTGATGCGGTCTACACCTGGGCCGCGAAAACGCGCACCGTGCCCGAGCTGCGCTTTGTGAATCACTATCACGATCATTCAGGCTTTATTGAAGCGCTGGCGCAGCGCATCCTCGGCGCCTGGAAAGCCAATGCCCAAAATGGCGGCCGCGCAGAAATGCTGGTGATGACGTTTCATGGCGTCCCCGAGCGCACTTTGCACCTAGGCGACATTTATCACTGCGAATGCTACAAAACAGCGCGTTTGCTCGCTGAGCGCTTAGGCCTCACGAAAGACCAATACAAAGTCACCTTCCAATCGCGCTTTGGCAAAGCCAAGTGGCTGGAGCCCTACACCGAACCTACCTTGATCGACATGGCCAAGAGCGGTGTGAAAAGCGTCGATATCATTTGTCCCGGCTTTCCGGTGGACTGCTTGGAAACTTTGGAAGAAATTTCCATGGAAGCCAAAGAAGCCTTCCTACATGCCGGCGGCAAACAATTCAACTACATCCCTTGCCTCAACGATTCTCAGCCGTGGATCACCGCGCTGGCCGATGTGGCAGAGCAGCACTTAGCAGGTTGGGATACAAAATCAGCCCCAAATGCTGCAGAGCTCGCTTTGCAAAAACAAATCGCACTGGCCATGGGTTCAAAAAGCTAGCTCAGACCTTTATGACGACTTGCCTGCTCTTGCATTTCTGGGGCTGGAACCATATCTCGCGCGATAAGCCGTTGAAAAATGTGCACAGTCCGCGAAACCGGTCTCAAACGCAATAGCAGTCATCTGCATTGCACTGTTTTCTACAAGGAAGCGCGCGTAACGCAATCGGGATTCCAGAATATATCGTTTGGGAGTCACCCCGACACTTTCGCAAAACAGTCTTGAAAACTGTCGTAGCGACATTCCAACAGCCTCAGCAGTTTGCTCTGTGGTTACGCCGTTACCTTTTCGACTTTCGATCAGCACCACGGCTCGCTGGATTCGCGGATCATCGACCTTGATCACTGCGTCCACGCGGCTGCGATCAAATGCGCTGGCATCTCTGCGTGCCGCTAGCGAAAGCTGATGAACCACTTTGGCTGCACGATCAGCGCCACTATGTCGACGCACTAACTCAGTCATCAAGGCAAGAATCGAGACACCTCCTGGCACGGTGATGCGCTGCCCCTCATCGACGAAATCCTGGCGACTCGACATCGACATCCGAGGAAACATAGAACGAAAGTCTTGTGCGTGATAGGGGTGAATAGCAGCCTTGTGACCCGCCAACAAACCCTCCTGTGCCAACACAAAAACTCCCGTGCAAACACCCATCATAGGAACTCCGGCGGCGGCAGCAACACGCAGGTAATCTCGGTGGCGTTTGGGTGCCGCATCTATTTGCGGAAGGAGCCCTCCAATTACCGCAATGTAATCAAAATCATGGGGGTTTGTGTAGGGCGCATCAGGCTGAACGGCTAAGCCACAACTGGCTTGCACAATGTGTTCACCCATGATGGTCCAGCGGCAATAAAGCGGCTGGGAATGGTCGCCAAAATCTCCGGCGTGGCGTAAAGACTCGACGATTCCAGTGAGCGACATCAACGGAAAACCCGGCCACAAAATGATGCCTATCGACAACTCAGGTTTCGCTTCAGTGGTTGACTTGACGCGCTCCAACCACAGCGCATCCAGCCATCCAACGAAATCTTCT
>JANMFP010000498.1:0-1508 GCA_031378135.1 Variovorax sp.
CCGTCTCAAGCGGCCGAGTAATCAGTTGCTCTACTTCTTCGGGCGCCATGCCGCCGGCTTCAGCTTGAAGCGTCACGGTGGGCTTGTTCAGATCGGGGAAAACATCAACCGGCATTTTGACGAGCGTCAGAGCGCCAGCAAGCAGTAACACCACCGACAGTACGATCACCATGAGCCGATTGCCCATGGCGGTATGAATTAATTTGTCAAACATACATCACCTGCTGCTTATCGCACTTGGTTGAGCAAGGCAGCGCCCTGCGTCACCACGCGCTCATCGGCCTTGATGCCATCCACAATCGCCACGCGGCTGCCATCTAGCGCGATCCAGCGCACGGTGCGTGCTGCAAATTGCTCCTCGCCGGTGTGTACCCACACGATGTCTTGATTGCTTGGGTTCTTCACCACCGATGCAGTCGGCACGACAAAGCCTTGCGTTTGTGATTTCGTTTGCACGATCAGCTTGACGGATTGACCCACGGCTAATGGCGCTGCGGCGGCGGTGCGAAATTGCAACGGAATCGCGCCTTCGCGCAAGCTACGGCCCGCGCCGCTGAAATTGAGCTTGAGGCTCTGGTTGTTTGGCAGCACTAGGCTGGCAGCGGCGATGTTGCTGCTCAGCGCTGCATCAAAAGCTGTAGCTTCCACCATTAATCGCGCAGGATCAATGATTTCAAACAAGACTTCGCGCGCATCCACCACTTGGCCTGTGACGACATTCGATGCAGCGATCACGCCAGAGACGGGCGCGACAAGAGATTCGCTGGTGGAAACGCTGGGCGCAACCAACGCAGCACGAGCCGTAAGGCTCTGCACATCTGCGCGGGCTGATTCAATGTCTTTTTGCGGCACGGTGCCTTCTAGTTGCTCAAGCCGTGCCAAACGCTTGCGAGCCAGCTCTAAGTTGCTTCGCAACTCTGCAGATTGAGCGCCTTGATTGGCGCGCTCAATCGGGCTTACCGTGGTGCGCACGATGGCAAGCACGTCGCCTTTGCGCACGGCTTGGCCCAGCGAGGGCAGGCCGCGCGCGGTGGCTTCAATGCGCCCTGCTTGCAGGGGCTGCACTTTGCCACCAGCATTCGGATCAGCGATCACTTTTCCGAGAAGCTCGACAGTCTGCGCCGCGTTTTCTGATTTCACAACAACGGTGCGCACTTGAAGTTGGCGCTGGCTCGGCTTGGGCAGGAAGACGCTGCCATCGGGCAGGCGCTTGGGTGAATCGCTGCTGGCTGCGGGTGCGGCATCGCCATGATCATGGCCGGGGCCTGCGAGCGCTGGCTCGCTTTGCATCATGAGCGATGCTGCTAAAGCTGATAGCGCTAGGGTGAGCACCGTTAGCGATCTGTTTTTGCGCCAGCGCATTGCAGCCCAACCGGCTGCGAGTAATGCCAGCGCTATTGCTGCGTAGCCAGCGTATTTTGCCCACGCTGTGTGCGCATGATCATGCGCATCCGCTGTGGCGTTTTGTTCGCCGCCAATCTTGAGCTCACTCGCGAGTAAATCCGTGT
>JANMFP010000557.1:0-1929 GCA_031378135.1 Variovorax sp.
CTTGGTGTGTGTGATGTAAATCGGGAAGTGCTTGGTTTTATCAATCTGGTCGAGCTCTTCGGCCAGCACATTGGGGGAGAGATGCAGGCTCTTATGCGCTAATTGTTTTTCACGGTTGGAAAACGCTGTCTCGATAATCAGCATCGCCACATTCATTTGGTTGATGCGCTTCCAAAACGCAGGGTTGCGCTCGGTATCACCCGAGAACACCCAGCAGCCTGCGCCGGCTGTGATCGCATAGCCCACGGCGGGTACGGTATGCACCGCAGGCAAGGCTTCCACCATCTTGTTAGAGATCTTGAGGCGAGCACCCGTTTGAAGGGGATGAAAGCTCAGAAATGGATTTTCTGCACTAGGAATCTGAGTGAAATCTGGCCAAATGTGACTGTTAAAAATATACTGCTTGAGTGCAGCAATCGTCTCGGGCAAAGCATGCACGCGCAGCGCTTGCTTGCGAAACGAAGCCACTGAATCGATCATCAAAGGCAGATTGGCGATGTGATCCAAATGCGAATGCGTGATCAGAACATCGTTGATAGCCGCCATCTCGCTCAAGGTGAGATCACCAACGCCTGTGCCAGCATCGACCAGCAAGTCATCGTCCACCAAAAAAGACGTTGTTCGGCAATCTTTGGCAATGGCGCCTGAGCATCCCAAAACCCTGATTTTCATGAGGCGCAGCTCCCTTATTTCGTCGCAAAATTGGTTGCGCCATCCCACGATGGATCAAATGGCAGCAATCGCATAGAGGCTACACGCTCAGAATACAGTTGGTAAAGGTATTTATTGGCAGAAATGCCCGCCTTCGTTGAAATCGTACGCTCTAAATTGAGCATATGCAGATCACACTGCTCCCAATCCTGAGCCCGATACGACTTGAGCAAAGCCGCCCATAGCTTGAGTTCAGCGGCTTGCTCTTTGGGCAACTGATCCAAGAGCGCGATGGGCCTGAAGATCGACACTGCTTGATCCTTGCCTTTGACACGCACTTTATCCAGCTCTTGCCAAACTATATCGGGCGTCAGCTTCTTCGTCGATTCAGCCACCACTATATCCACGCCATAGGTCTTGGACAAACCCTCCAAGCGGGAGCCCAAGTTCACCGAATCACCAATCACGGTGTAGCTCTTGCGAATGGAAGAGCCCATATCGCCCACACACATCATGCCGGTGTTCAAGCCAATGCCCACGCCGATTTCGGGCATGCCTTTGCTGCGGTGCTCTTCATTGATCTTGCGTACTTCGATCGCCATTTCCATCGCAGTTTTCACAGACAGCGCCGCATGATCGGGCGAATCCACAGGCGCACCCCAAAAAGCCATCACGCAATCGCCCATGTATTTGTCAATCGTGCCCCGGTTGTTGCGGATCACATTGGTGAGGCGAGAAAAAACATCATTGAGCAAGCCTTGCAATTGTGTCGGCTCCATCGTCTCGCTCATTTTGGTAAAGCCTCGCATATCGCAGAACATCACGGTGAGCTCTTTGCTGGCGGCTTTCATGTTGTAACTGTCGGGGTCTTTGACCATTTCATCGACCAGCTCGGGTGGCACATATGTACCAAACAAATTGGCAATCTGCCGCTTGGATTTGCTCTCGACAAAATAGCCGTAGCTCATGTTGAGCGCAAAGGCCGTGAGCGCCATCACCAAGGCAGTAGCCAGTGGCAAAACCAAGCCCGCGCCAAGATACAGCCAGAAATTCATACCCACCAAAGCGGCGATGACTGCTGCACTCAGCGCGACGGCTTTCAGCGCTGACAGAACAGGCAGCGCAAACGCCAAGATCAGGCCAGCCAGCATCAAAACAATAAACTCATAGCCCACAGCGTAATCTGGCTTCACGAAAATGCGGCCATCCAGCAAACCCGAGATCACATTAGCATGGACTTCTACGCCGGGATAAGTCTCGCCTACTGGCGTGACGCGC
>JANMFP010000568.1:0-1534 GCA_031378135.1 Variovorax sp.
AACGCTCGCGCAGCCCAGCGACGCAAACGAGCGCACCGATCAACTTTCGCGTGCTTATCGGGTCAACATGACGGTGCTGTCTCTCGTGGCTTTGTTCACGGGCGCGTTTCTCGTGTATTCCGTGCTCACGCTGGCTGTGGCCAAGCGTGGGCAGCAATTGGCTTTGCTGGGCGTGTTGGGGCTGACAGCCAAGCAGCGTTTGCGGCTCGTGTTGACGGAAGCCAGCTTACTAGGCGTGGTGGGCGCGACGCTGGGCATCGCGTTGGGCACGGCGCTGGCTTTGCTGGGATTGAAAGCGCTGGGCGGTGATTTAGGCGGCGGTTATTTCTCTGGTGCAACGCCGCCATTGCAGTGGAGCAGCACAGCGGCAAGCGTTTATGCATTGCTTGGCTGGCTTGCGGCTGTGGTGGGCGCTTGGTGGCCAGCGCGTTCGGCGCAAAGCATGCCACTGGCGCAAACGATCAAAGGTTTGGGTAGCGTTCATACCGCACAGCGAAAACCGTGGATTGCTCTTCTTTTGGTAGCAGTTGGTGCACTATTCGCGGCGGCTCCACCGCTGTTTGGCCTGCCAATTGCTGCATATCTTTCAGTGGGCTTGTTACTTGTTGGAGGCATGGGCTTGCTGCCTTGGGGCGTGAGCTTGGCTTACGACAGGCTCTCACCATTCGTTGCTGCTCGCGCTTTGCCGATGCTCGCAGTGGAGCGCGCGCGGCGCATGCGCGAGGTGGCTGTTGTGGCGGTGAGCGGCGTGGTAGCAGCGCTGAGCTTAGGCGTGGCGCTCACGGTGATGGTGAGCAGCTTTCGCGTCTCGGTGAGCACCTGGCTTGATACCATGCTGCCCGCGCCGCTGTATGCGCGGCTCACCTCTTCCACACAAACTGCTCAGGGTTTGTATTTCCCGCCCGAGGTGGTGCAGCAGATTTCGACGCTGCCAAATGTGGAACGCGTGCAAGGCCTGCGTTTGCAAAATTTGAAGGTGGGCACTGCATTCCCCGATGTGCAATTGATCGCACGGCCGATCTCACTCAACGATGCGGCCCAAGTGTTGCCACTGGTGGGCCATGTGCAGCAGCCGCCCGTGCCCGATGCGATTGCGCTTTATGTGAGCGAGGCTATGATGCCGCTCCATGGCGCAGTACTCGGGCAAATTTATGATCGAAAATGGCTGGTAGCCGGCATAAATCAAGCGCGAGGTGCTCCTGAAATCATAGCGATTCAAAAGCCACCCGTGTTTTACGTGGCAGGGGTGTGGCGCGATTATGTGCGGCAGTTTGGCTCTGTGGTGATCGATCATGCGCAGTATGTGCAGCTCAGTGGCGATGCCAAGATCAATGATTTGGCGATTTGGCCGAGAGTCAATTCCGATGAAAAAGCATGGCAAGCGCAGATTCGCCAGCTCTTTAGTAGCGATGCGCAACTGGCTACCCTTGTGGAGTTTGCCAGCAGCGCTGAGATTCGCAGCATCTCGCTCAAAATGTTTGACCGCAGCTTCGCTGTGACGTATTGGCTGCAAGCCGTGGCGATTGCGATCGGC
>JANMFP010000597.1:0-2440 GCA_031378135.1 Variovorax sp.
AAACCGAGGTGGCGCTGCGTGCCGCTTTTATATGCATCACAGGCGGAAAACAAGTTGCGCTGCTTGCACCCACCACGCTCTTGGCTGAGCAGCATTTCCACACGCTCACGGATCGCTTCTCCAAATGGCCTGTGAAAGTGATGGAGATGAGCCGCTTTCGCTCTGCCAAGGAAATCACCGCCGCCCTCAAAGGCACAGCCGATGGCAGTGTAGACATCATTGTGGGCACACATAAGCTACTTTCTGAAAAAACCAAATTCAAAAATCTCGGCCTGCTTATCATCGATGAAGAGCATCGTTTTGGCGTGCGCCACAAAGAGGCGATGAAAGCGTTTCGCGCGGAAGTCGATGTGCTCACGCTGACCGCCACGCCCATCCCGCGCACCATGGGCATGGCGCTTGAGGGCATCCGCGATTTGAGCGTGATTGCCACTGCACCGCAACGCCGCCTAGCAATTCGCACCTTCGTGCGCAATGAAGGCAATGGCGTGATCCGCGAGGCCGTGCTGCGCGAATTGAAACGCGGCGGACAAATCTACTTTCTGCACAACGATGTGGCAACCATTGAAAATCGCTTGCAGCGGCTACAAGACATCTTGCCCGAGGCACGCATCGCCGTGGCGCATGGCCAAATGCCTGAGCGCCAGCTAGAGCGCGTGATGCGTGATTTCGTCGCGCAGCGCTACAACATTTTGCTCTGCTCCACCATTATCGAGACGGGCATTGACGTGCCGAGCGCCAACACGATCGTGATTTCCCGCGCCGATAAATTTGGCCTCGCGCAATTGCACCAACTGCGAGGCCGCGTAGGCCGCAGCCACCACCAAGCCTATGCGTATTTGATGGTGCCCGATACGGAGAGCCTCACCAAGCAAGCCACCCAGCGCTTAGAAGCCATTCAGCAAATGGAAGAGCTGGGTAGTGGTTTCTATCTTGCCATGCACGATTTAGAAATTCGCGGTGCAGGCGAGGTGCTCGGCGAAAACCAGAGCGGCAACATGCTCGAGGTGGGCTTTCAGCTGTACAACGAAATGCTCTCTGAGGCCGTGCGCTGTTTGAAAGAAGGCAAAGAGCCTGACTTGCTCAACCCGATGGCCGCAGCCACGGAGATTAATTTGCATTCCCCCGCGCTCTTGCCCAGCGATTATTGTGGCGATGTTCATCTGCGGTTGAGCTTTTACAAAAAGCTCGCCACCGCAAAAACGAACGATCAAATCGACACTTTGGTGGAAGAGTTGGTGGATCGCTTCGGCAAACTCCCTCAGCCCACCGCCACGCTCATCGATGTGCACCGCTTGCGCGTTCTCTCGCAGCCTTTTGGCGTGCAAAAGGTAGAGGCCGCGCCTAGCGTGATCACCATCACGTTCAAAAAAGACGCGCCGATTGACCCGATGGCAGTGATGCGCCTTATTCAAAAAAATCGCCACATTAAACTCGCTGGCAATGAAAAGCTGCGCATCGAGCGCGAACTCGCAGAGCCGAAAGATCGGGCGCAGATGGTGCGCGATGTGCTGCGCAGCTTGGGTGCGCCTGAAAAAGCGGCAGAAAAAAAGGCCGAGACAAAGTCCGACAAAAAGGCGGCAGTTTGAGCGAAGTTGCCGGTTTAGCCAGAGCGCATGCTTACGCACCGCCTCCTGACGCTGGTTTAAAAATCGTTTATCAAGACGATCACTTGCTTGCCATTGACAAACCCGCTGGCCTACTCTCCGTGCCCGGGCGCAGCAGCGATTTGGCTGACTGCGCTTTGCATCGCGTGCAACTTCGTTTTCCTCGTGCTTTACTCGTGCATCGCTTGGATGAAGCAACGAGCGGGTTGCTGCTTTTTGCTTTATCGCCCGCTGCGCAAAAAGCTTTGAGCAAAGCTTTTGAAGCTCGGCAAATTCAAAAAACATATCTGGCTTGGGTGCATGGCCTAGGTTTGCCAACCAGCGGAGTCATTGATGCACCGATTGCAGTGAATTGGCCACAAAGACCGTTGCGCAGCATTGACGCAAGCGCTGGCCAATCAGCCATCACATCTTTTCATTTACTATTAAAAAATGAGCACTCTGAGCAGTCTTTATGCCGGCTAGAGCCCCAAACAGGCCGAACTCACCAACTCAGAGTGCACATGCAGCATATTGGGCATCCTATCGTTGGAGACAAGCTGTACGGGATGCCAAGTGACGATACACCTAGGCTGATGCTGCATGCAAGCCGACTGGCATTTCCGCATCCCATACTGAGTGATGTTGCTGTGCATTTGGAATGCGTGCAGCCGTTTTAGGCAGCGATTGAAGCAGCGTTTTAGGCGATGAGTCAATCGCTTTTTACAGAACTGTTCTAGGGAGATGTGCGGTTTTCGCCTAGGCTATTGCGAAGCGCTGTTTGCGCCACTGCATCAAGCGCTTTATCCACCATCTTGCCGTCCGACACCATGCGGATCAAGCCCTGAGAACAC
>JANMFP010000405.1:0-2346 GCA_031378135.1 Variovorax sp.
AAGCTCAGAATCCACAGTGTCGCCCACAACGGTTTCAATCTCCGCATGCTCACCGCGATGGCTCATGCCCAGCTCCATCACGCCGGCCACTTCTTGGCCGAAGCGCACGCAGCGCGTGCAGTGAATGCAGCGGCTCATTTCTTCCATCGAGATCAGCGGGCCGACATCTTTATTCGCCACCACACGCTTTTCTTCGTCGTAGCGCGAGCTGCTCTTACCATAGCCCACTGCCAAATCTTGCAACTGGCATTCGCCGCCTTGATCGCAAATCGGACAATCCAACGGGTGATTGATCAGCAAAAACTCCATCACCGATTGCTGAGCCTTAATCGCTTTATCGCTCTTCGTGCGAACGATCATGCCTTGGGTCACAGGCGTGGCGCAAGCTGGCATTGGCTTGGGAGCTTTTTCCACATCGACCAAGCACATGCGGCAATTGGCCGCGATGCTCAGCTTCTTGTGATAACAAAAATGCGGAATGTAGGTGCCACACTTCTCGGCCGCATGCATGATCATGCTGCCTTCAGTGATTTCTACCTTTTGACCGTCGATATCGAGTTCAACCATATTCTTCTCTCTGGTCACGCTGCCACAGCAGTTTGTTCTGCAGCTTTTTGCGCCGCATCAATCTTGGCCGCAAACTCACTGCGGAAATGCTTGAGCATCGCGCGCACGGGCATCGCGGCGGCATCGCCAAGCGCGCAGATCGTACGGCCCATGATGTTCTCAGCCACGTTGTCGAGCTTTTGTAAATCTTCTGGGCGGCCTTGTCCATGCTCGATGCGATCGACCATGCGCCAAAGCCAGCCTGTGCCTTCGCGGCATGGCGTGCATTGGCCGCAGGATTCATGCATGTAGAAATACGACAAACGTAGGAGCACATTGACCATGTCGCGCGTCTCATCCATCACAATCACAGCGCCCGAACCGAGCATAGAACCGGCTTTGGAGATGGAGTCGTAATCCATCGTGACATCCATCATGATGCTCGCAGGCAATACAGGAGACGATGATCCGCCAGGGATCACCGCTTTGAGCTTTTTACCGCCGCGCACGCCACCCGCTAATTCGAGCAGCTTAGAAAACGGTGTGCCCATCGGAATTTCGTAATTGCCGGGGTTTTCAACATCGCCTTGAATTGAGAAAATCTTCGTGCCGCCGTTGTTCGGCTTGCCGCATTCCAAATACGCTTGGCCACCATTGTTGATAATCCAAGGGACGGCCGCAAACGTCTCGGTATTGTTGATCGTCGTGGGCTTGCCATACAAACCAAAGCTCGCCGGAAATGGCGGCTTGAAGCGCGGCTGGCCTTTTTTGCCTTCGAGTGATTCGAGCAAAGCAGTTTCTTCGCCGCAGATGTACGCGCCAAAACCGTGAAAAGCATGCATCTCAAATTTGAAATTGCTGCCCGCAACCTTATCGCCCAAATAGCCTGCCGCGCGAGCTTCTTCCAAAGCTTCTTCAAAGCGCTCATAAGCGGAGAAAATTTCGCCGTGAATGTAGTTGTAGCCAACGCTAGCGCCAATCGAGTAGCCAGCAATGATCATGCCTTCGATCATGATGTGCGGGTTATACATCAAAATATCGCGGTCTTTGAATGTGCCTGGCTCGCCTTCGTCGGAATTACAAACGATGTATTTCTGGCCGGGGAATTGGCGGGGCATGAAGCTCCACTTCAAACCTGTAGGAAAGCCTGCGCCACCGCGGCCGCGTAATGCAGAGACTTTGAGCTCGGCGATCACTTGGTCTTGCGTCAGGCCCGGCGGAATTTCTTTACCTTCGGCATCCAAGGTGGGCTTCGCGCCGTCTTTGCCGAGGATTTTTTTCAAAGCTTGGTAGCCACCTCGCGCTTCGTAATCTTTCAGACGCCAGTTTTTGCCATCCAAGCCTGCATAAATTTGCGGGTTGATGTGGCGGCCGTGGAAACACGTTTCCAAGCCTTTGGATTCGAACTGTTGGAGGATGTCTTGTACGCTAGGCATGTCAATTTCCTTCAGGTCATTCAATTCGTCGCAGTGCGCAAACCATCAACAAGCTGATCGAGCTTGTCGTGGCTCATGAAGCTGCACATATTGCGGTCGTTCACTAGCATAACCGGTGCATCGCCACAAGCGCCTAAGCACTCGCTGGGCTGCACGGTGAACATTTTGTCCTTCGTTGTGCCATAGGGCTCCACACCAAGCTTGCTGCACAAATGCTTTAAGGCCTCAGGGCCGCCTTTGAACATGCAGGGCGCATTGGTGCAAACGTTCAGCTTGAACTTGCCCACTGGCTTTTGGTTGTACATGTTGTAGAAAGTCGTGACTTCATGCACCGCCATCGTTGGCATGCCGAGATATTCGCCAA
>JANMFP010000633.1:0-13433 GCA_031378135.1 Variovorax sp.
CAAGCCGCTAGTGCATTGAGCTTGGGCGCAGATTGCGTATTCATTACTGGCGATGCGGGTTTTGCTCGCTTGCAGGGATTGAACGCGCAGATCATTCATGTGATTTCTGGCTCATCATTGGTGGAATAAACACTCTTCGGCTAAGAATCAACTCGTGCCGCAACTTATAAGCATTTTGAGGCTGTAGCTGGCATAGAATCTGCGTAAGCCGCTATGAAAATAGAAGCAAAAGGAGAGTGAATCATGCTAACAATTTTGCAACACATAGACTGCCAGCTCCACACAACAGAAGAACAGCAGCAACGCTTCTTGGCAGCGGCAGAGCAATCACGCAAGCACTTTTCTGCAACACGGCTTCACATCACGCATGAAGAGTTCAGCCAGTGGGTTAATGCGCTGCAAACCGATCCACAAGCTCACCCGCCTGAGACTCACGCCTAAACTTCACAACAGTCAAGAAAAATCATCTGTATTAAAGAGTTGCCAATCACGATTCGACTTCGACAGGTAGAGACTCATCGGCCGAAACAACTATCCTCAAATTTCTTGGCTTTTTGTATCCGTTCGAGTACGAAACGTGATGTGCAGCGCTTCAGAATTCAGAGGTGGCTATTTGCCCACACCCAACACCTGCCTCGCCCAAGCAGGCAACACATCCACCCTCTGCTTCACCACGCCCCTGCGACACACCGCCACGCGCTGAGGCGCTGCGGGCAAACCTTTACCGATGTTCGGGTTGTGAAACAGCATGGCCAAATGAGCCAGCTTCACGGCTTGCTTTAAGTTTTGCAAGGTGCGCGGGTAGCGATCCAAGATACGCTGGGCGGGCACATCGTGGCCGCCTTCGCTCACGCGTTGGCGCACGCGCGCAAGCAGCATTTGCGGATCATCCACGCAGACGACCAGCAGCACGACGGAATAACCCAACTCTTGAGCTTGCTCAATCAAACTCAGTTTGGAAGGATGCGAAAACACGGTTTCGCTCACGAAGCTTGCGCCTGATTGGAGCAAGGCTTCGCGCCGACTGTCTGCCCAATGGCGCGCTGCTTCTGAGCGCTCTTGCAAATCTGCAACGTGCTGCAAATGATCGCGCTCATGCAAGTCTGCGTTGACGAATTCTGCGTCGCTTGGAATCAAGCCCTCGGCGCAGGCAGCTTTGTACAAACTGGACTTGCCCGCGCCGTTGGGGCCGGCGAGCAAGTAAAAAACGCGGCTCATGCAGCCAAGCGCTGCTTGATTTGGGCTTGATTGGCTGCGATGACTTCACGCATGCGCTTAGCCAATGCGCCTGAGCTGGTTACGCGGTCAAATTTCATTTCAATGGCATCAAGCACGTCATCTGGCGAAGCTGTATCTGCAATAGGCTCCATCACCGCCTGCACTTCGCGCACCGTAATGCCAGATTCTTCAACCGCTTTGCCCAGCATGGCCCAATACTCGATTTGCCCGGCGGTGGAGCGGCGGAAGGTGAGCGCGGCGGCGCGGGCTTGGTTGACCAAGGGGGCATTGAGCTTGACGGAACTGAATGCGGTGCTTGGGGAGCTCCTTGACGTTGCGACAGAAGACATATGAATTCCTTTGCGATTAACACGTTAACTACGCGCTTTGCACACAGCGCTTTTGTAGTGACCCGACCGCTGGGTTGATTAAATTATGCCATGAAGTGGCGTTTTGCGCCATAAAGGTGTTTTATGGTTTTTTGTGGCTTTTATAGCGCCACTTTATCCGATTGATCTTGTTGCCACCGTCTCCAATACGCCGCTGCCACGCGGTAAGTGCCTTGCTGCACGCGCAGCGTCGTTTGCAGATCTGTGCCGTAGCCGCCGCCCATGGCAAAGGCCATCGGAATGCGGCGCTGCCAAGCCCAGTGCATCACGCGGCGGTCTCGCGCCTCCAGGCCGTCGTAGGTGAGCTTCAAGCGGCCGAGCCGGTCGCCTTCATGCGGATCGGCGCCGGCCAAATACAAAACGAGCCCCGGTGCGTAAGGAGAGAAAAACCGCCGCTCCAGCTCATCGAGCGCGTGATCCAGCGCCTGCAAATACTCATCATCTGCGCAGCCATCGGGTAAATCCACATCCAAATCACTGGCCTCTTTGCGAAACGGAAAATTCTTCGCGCCGTGCATCGAAAGCGTGAAAACACTCGTGTCGTTTTGAAAAATCCGCGCTGTGCCGTTACCTTGGTGCACATCCAAATCAATGATCGCCACATGCAGCGGGCGCGCTCTGCCGTGCACCCTCGCCCATTCGCTTTGCATCAGCCGCGCCGTCACCGCGAAATCGTTAAACACGCAAAAGCCGCCGCCTTTGTCTGCGTAGCTGTGATGCGTGCCGCCGGCGAGATTAGCGGCGATGCCTTCCGGTTGACTCTTTGTTAACCCCAACGAGATTCGCGCCGCCGCCACACTCGCGCCCACCGAGCGCCGCGCCCGCTCAGCCATCGCTTCGCTCCACGGAAAACCAATCTCCCGCATGATCTTCGGATCCAGCCCGCCTTGCTCCACCCCTAGAGAAATGCCGCGAATGTATTGCGGCGAATGCACCAAAGCCAGTTCGCCATCGGTGGCAGGCGGTGCAACTTGCATTTGCACCAGCGGTAAATGCGCAGTGATCCAATCGCGCAGCATTTTGTACTTAGGCATCGGAAAGCGATGCCCTTCTGGCAGCGGGAGGACGAACTGATCGGCGTAGAAGGCTTGCATGGTGAGATCAATGAATACTATTAAAATAATAGCATCTCGCGCAGTAAATACGCCGGGCTACGGTTGTTTTCTTTGCGAAAACGAGTATTTTTTGGTTTGAATCAAAGTTATTGAGCCGTTTGGCTGATGGCGCGCAACTCAACCGCATATTGGCTCAGCATCTGAGGCAATTGATCGCTTGCAAGCAAACCAAATTCCGCTTGGCGCGCTTTAAGCAAAGCATCCGACGCAGTGCTCGCGCCACTGGGATGGCACATCAGCACATCGCCAGACTCTGCGCTGGCCAGCCACTGCGCGAGCAATTGGGCATACCGCTGGGCGCCACCCGTGAAATCATAAACACCGAGCAAATGCTGGTTTTGCGCATGGCCTTGCGCCTTGGCCAAGCCAGCTAAAGCGCGACAACCCAACAGCTCAATGCCCAAGGGCTTGATCACAGAGGGCCAACCTGCGCGCCATTGAGACCAAGCCAAGCCGCGCGACCGCGTGCTGCGCAGCCATGGGCGCTTGTTGGCATAGCGCTGCGCAAGCTCGGCAAGCAGCTCTTGCCGGATGCCGGGCAATTGGTGCACATGCTGATGCCCATCCACATAGGCCGGAGCCGCGCCAAAAGCTTGCTCAAAAGCATCGAATTGCTTGGCGATCTCTGCGCGGATCGCTGCCCGATCGAGTTGCCCCAAATAACTGCTGCGAATCAGTTGCCCCAGTGGCCAGCGCTGCGCTTGGCTAGGCAAGATTTCCGTGAAATCCAAATGCAAGCCAACATCCACACCGCGCGCGACCATGGGCGCCAGCCGCTGTGCATGGGCGCCCCAAGCCGGCCCGCCGCTCATGCAACTGATCGCATGCACCCGGCCCATCTGCGCCAGATCAATCGCGGCTTGGTTGATGCCTTCATGCAGACCATAGTCGTCAACACAAATGCACAGGCTTCGGGCAGGTTTCATCATGGCCTGACACTATACTCGCCCACATCCATCGCAAGCGTATGAACCAGCCCGAGCCGTCTCCATCCACCCGCAGCACACGCCAGCGCGTGGCTTGGTTTTTGATCGTTGGGGCAACGGCAGCCGCTGTGCATTGGGGCGTGGTGGTGGGTCTAGTCAGTATGCAAGGCTTGACACCTCTGCTGGCTAACGTGGTGGGTTGGTTGGTGGCTTTTGTATTTTCTTTTCTTGGCCATTATCATTTGACGTTTCGCGATCAAGAAGCGCCTTTGGCCAGATCGCTGTTGCGATTTTTTTGCGTTTCCGCAGCAGGATTTGCGATCAATCAAACGCTCTATGCCACTGGCTTAGCGCTAGGCCAGCCCTACGATTGGGCCTTGATTTGCGTGCTGCTGATGGTGGCTGTGCTCACCTATTTTTTAAGCCGCCGTTGGGCTTTTATGCGTCTTTGATGCAGCATAAAGGTAACTTATAAGAGCAGGTATTCAGGAATCTTGATCTGGCAGCCCATGCCCCAGCTCTCTCTGAATGATGTACAAAGGCCGGCCCTTCACTTCTTCAAACACGCGCCCCATGTATTCACCCACAATGCCCAGCGAGATCATCTGGATGCCAGAAAACAGCATCAAACTCACGACAATCGTTGTCCAACCGCTCACATCTGCGCCATAAAGGAAATACGTGATCGTTAAATAAAAACCATAAACGAAAGCAATCATGGCGAGTGCAAAGCCAAGCAAGCTCACTGCGCGCAACGGCCAAGTGGTAAAGGCCGTGAGGCCGTCCAATGACAAGCGAATGAGGCGCATCGCGCTGAAATGGCTGCTCCCGTGGCCGCGCTCAGCAGGCATGTAAGGCACGGCAACAGCGTTGAAGCCCACCCAAGCATACAAGCCCTTCATGAAGCGATTGCGCTCTGGCAATGAGAGCAAAGCATCGACCACGCGCCGATCCATCAAACGGAAATCGCCTGCGCCTGCCGGCACCTTGAAGCGGTCTGCAGCATTGACCAGTGCATAAAAAACATCCGTGCCCCAGCGCTTGAAGGCGCTTTCATCGGCGCGATGCTCCCGCACGGCATAGACCACATCAGCACCGCCCTGCCATTTTTGTAAAAACGTGCCGATCATCTGGCCTGAATGCTGCAAATCGCCATCCATCATCGCCACAACATCGCCTTTTGCAGCTTGCAAACCCGCTGAAAGCGCCGCTTCTTTGCCAAAGTTGCGAGAAAGCGAAATCATCTTGATGCCGGGCTGCTGAGCCCATTTGGCCAGCACAAGCAAAGTCTCATCGGTGCTGCCATCGTCGACCAAAATCAGCTCCCAAAAAGGTGTGAGCGTTGCAAGGTAGGCGGAAATTTCTGGCAGCAAGCGCTCCAAATTTTTAGCTTCGTTGAAACAGGGAATCACGCAAGATAAGCGCGGCTGGGTCGGGCGAATGCTCTGCGAAGTAAGCTCTGATGCGGCTGTCATTGATGTGTGGTCGTTGGCGATCAAGATTTGGATAGTTTAGTGGGCTTCTTGCTCATGCTTTCGCAAGGCAGCTGCCCACTTTGTGGCCGCACAATTCTGAAGCCCACGCCTGGAAAATCCTGCTCCAAAGAATTGACATCGTTTGGAAATGCGCCGCCGACTTTTTTAACGACCTCAACAGCGCCACAGCGCTTGACGTCGTCTTTCTGCACCCAAGGGCTAATATCGTGTCGCCCATCCACCAGCACCAAAGGCTGACCAGGCAAATGAACAGCCAGCGCGGAAGAGAGATTACTTGGCCCAATCACGATATGGATATGGCCTCCAAGTTGCGCTAGAGCGGTAGGGGCAATGCGCTCTGCAAATTTTGCTGAATCAAAACTACGCCAATGCTTATCGCGCATCGAAGCCGGCCCTTTGAAAGAGCTCAAATGGCTGGCCAGCATCAGCAAGGCTTGAATCAGTATAAAAACGCAGAGAGCGCGAGCTATATTGATCGATTTTCTAGCAACCGAGCTCAGCTCCATCACTGCAGGCACAGCAAAAAGCAAAAACGCTGTGCCCCATTGCAATTGCAACTCTGCGCCTGTGGCCAGACCTACAAGCACCGTAAATGCCAACGGCACAAAACCCCAAATCAAGAGAAAATGTCGCGCGTCTGTGGTACGAGGCATGGGCGCAGGCGCATCATTCGCAGGCGTTTGATGCTTGGCCGCGATGAAAGCCACAGCAGCCAAAAACAGCCAAGCAGGTAAAGCCCGGTTCAGCAGCATATCGGCCAGCCATCGCAGGCTTTGCAATATACGCTGAGCTGCATCAAGATTCAGGCCCAAAGAAGTTTGCGTGGCATAAACAAAAGGTTGAAAGTCATTGGCCTGCAACCAAAACGCATGTGGCGAAAACACCAACAAAGCAACACCGCCGGCAAGGAGCAAACCTTGGCGATGAACCGCCACACGCCAGGCGCCTTGGGATATGAAAAATACCAACACGCAAATCACAGAGATGGCAATTTGGTATTTACTCAAAGCGCCTAAGCCCAGCGCCATGCCAAGCGCTGCCCACCAAAGCAAGCTGCGAGCCTCAAACGCCCGCCAACACGCCCAAGCCGATAAACACACGGCAAGCATCAACACGGTGTTGTGGTTGTAGTAGTAGAGCCTGCCGTTGTAGTAAGTGATGCAAAGCATGGCCAGCACAGCAACGAATGCGTAAGGCCGACCGCGAAGATGAGCCAGCAAGTGCCAAAACACAAACACAGCAAGCAAACTCACAGATGCGCCCATAACATAACTCGCCCAAATATGCCCGCTGGGCGAGGATGTCATCTGCACCCCAGGCCAAAGCAACCAAGTCGGTAGCGGTGGATGTTTGTAATAGCCCCATTGCAATGAATGCGTCCACAGCATCTGCTCTAAGTTGTCATGCGGTGCAGTGAGGCTGGTGCCACTGAGATGCCATAGCCATGCGACAGCAAACGCAAATAGTAGGGCTAAAACAGAGGGTGCTCGTAGAGCGTATCGGTGCATGACGATGTTTGTTCGTTCAAGAAAGCTATCGCTTGAATCAGCGCTTAAAACATTCAAATTGGCGCTCAGCTTGGCGTGACTTGCAAGCGCATGAACTTTTGATACAGTGTCTCGTTGTTTTCTTTGTGTTCAGGGTGCGTGTCAATGCAAGCCACCGGGCACACTTCTACACACTGTGGCGTATCAAAATGCCCCACGCATTCCGTGCATTTATGGGGATGAATTTCGTAAATCTCCAGCCCCATGTAAATCGCATCATTGGGGCATTCGGGCTCACACACATCGCAATTGATGCATTCGTCGGTAATACGCAAGGCCATGTTCGTTTCCTAGGCTTGCAATTTCGGGCGATGCGCTGCTTCCAGCGCTTGCGCTACAGTTGGGCTCACCATTTGGCTTATATCGCCGCCGAGCTTGCTGATCTCGCGCACCAAAGTCGAGCTGATGCACTGCACATCTGGCATCGGCAATAAAAATACCGTGTCAATCGTGCTGCGCATTTTGCGATTCATCGCCGCCATTTGCGCTTCGTAATCCAAATCTATCGCGCTGCGAATGCCGCGCACGATGGTTTGAGCACCTTGCTGGGTACAAAAATCCACCATCAGTCCGTCAAACGCCATCACTTGCACATTTACTATAGATTTCAGAGCAATCTGCGCAAGTTGAATGCGGGCATTCAGGTCAAACAGTGTTTTTTTGCTGTGCGCAGCAGATACCGCTACGATGAGCGTATCGAACAACTTTGCAGCGCGGCCAATCACATCCTCATGGCCGAGGGTGATGGGGTCAAATGTGCCGGAATAAACAGCGGTGCGTTTCATAGATTCAATGATACGCGCTTCACATTAAACACATTAAAAAAACGCAATCGAGCAGGCTCAAATACCACTCAAAAGCCGCTTAAAAGCCGGTCGTTACCGTGATGTTGTGCTGCCGCGCATAGAGCTGCGCCTGCTCGCTCAGGCTTCCAAGGCAAATGTACATCGCAGCATCTGCATTTTGTGCCCCCTGCTGGGCCACCAAGGCCTGTAGTGGTTCCGTGCCGTGGCTGGTAGCTTTGTAGCGCTTGGCGGCCACGAGAGTCGTCTGCCCTTGCTTGTTCAGCAGGAAATCAGCCGCTTCACTATTTTTTCCGTCCAGGCGCTGCACTGTGTAGCCTTGCCCTTCGAACTTTGCCGCCAGCTCCTTCGAAAAATCCCGCCAAGGTAGCCCATGAAGCCGCGCCAGTTCAGCTTGCAGCGCCGCCGCGCTTGGCGCATTCCACTGCCGCTTGAGAGCGATGCTGCCGGTCACCCAAAACGGAATTGTGCCCAGCGCGCCAAAAATCACCAGTTCTTTGGGCAGAAGCGCCGCACAAATCAAACAGATCACCGCAGCAAGCAAAAAGCTCATCCACCACGGGTTGCGCAGCAAAATTGCAAACAGCGAATTCGGAGCCATTTTGAATTTCATAAATCGTCTTCTTTCAAGCCGATGGCTGCTGATCCGCCACGCGGCTCAGCAAATGGAAATGCACGGCGCCTGCCTTGCCTTGTTTGATGATTCGCAGCCCGGAGCCTTCTAATTGCTCATCACGCCATGCCTCTGGTGCTTCTAAATAGATAGCACCTTGCGCAGATAATATGCCGGCTGCAGCGCGAATCGCTTCTAAATATAGGCCAAAATCAAATGGTGGATCAATGAAGATCACATCGAGGCTGCCGATGGCTTGGCCACGCATCGCTGCAATGCCGTCGCCACGTTGAATTCGGATGGCATCGGCTTTTAAGCGGAGCTTGCTGTCTTGTAGTTTGGCAACGAGCTGAGCATCCGCCTCGATGAGCAGCACATCTTTTGCGCCCCGAGAAGCCGCTTCAAAGCCCAACGCGCCTGAGCCTGCGAAGGCATCCAAGCATTTGATGCCCGAGAGATCTTGGCCGAGCCAATTGAAGAGCGTTTCCCTCACCCGATCCGGCGTGGGGCGCAGACCTGGCTTGGAAAGCACACTGAGCTTGCTGCGCTTCCACAGGCCGCCGATCAGGCGGACCTCTCCAGCTTTGCCGCCGATGATGCGGATTTCGCCTGCGGGTGCTTTGGTTATTTTGCGAGGCCGACCGGGCTGAGCGGAGGGCTTGTTGGCTGGTGCTTTTGTTTTCATAGAATCTAGTGATTGTAGAAAGTCTCCATGTTCTCGTTTTTCAAGAAAAAACCCGTCGAAGTCGCGCCGCAAGTTGTGGTGCCTGATCCTTCAACCATTCCTGCTCACGCCAGCGCATTGCCAGCCCCTGAAGCAGCACCCGCCGAGTCTGTAGAGCCGACTGTTGCCACTCCTGATTCAATAGCACTCCGCGCAGCTAATACGCCGGCTATCACGCCAAAAGCATCTGAAAATGCACCTGCAGCAGCCCTGCCTCGCAAAAGCTGGATGGATAAGCTGAAAAACGGCTTGCGCAAGACAGGCAGCTCGATTGCTACGGTATTCACAGGCACGCAGATCGACGATGCGCTGTATGAAGAGCTTGAAGCCGCCCTGCTCATGAGCGATGCAGGCGTGCTGGCTACCGAGTATTTGCTCAAAGATCTGAAGCGCCGCGTCAAAGATGCCAAAGCCACTGATCCTGCCTTGGTGAAAGGCCTGCTCGCACAATCCTTGGCAGATTTACTTTTTCCCTTGCAGCGCAGCATGCACATCGGCGCGCAGCAGCCCACCGTGATCATGATTGCAGGCGTCAACGGCGCAGGCAAAACCACCAGCATCGGCAAGCTGACCCGGCATTTATCCAGCAGCGGAGCAAGCGTTTTGCTCGCAGCGGCAGATACCTTCCGCGCTGCGGCCAAAGAGCAGCTGGCAGTGTGGGCTGATCGGAACAGTTCAAACGACAGCACCGGCGAAGCCGTCAAGGTCGACATCATCAGCAACGAAGGCGCAGACCCAGCCGCTGTGGCCTTCGATGCCGTGAGCGCAGGCAGAGCGCGTGGCAAAGATGTGGTGATGATCGACACAGCTGGCCGCTTGCCTACGCAGCTGCATTTGATGGAAGAGCTCGCGAAAATCAAACGCGTGATCACCAAAGCCGATGGCACAGCGCCGCATGAAGTGCTGCTCGTGATTGACGGCAACACAGGCCAAAATGCGCTGGCCCAAGTCAAAGCTTTCGATCAATCCATCAGCCTTACCGGCCTCATCGTCACCAAGCTAGACGGTACAGCCAAAGGCGGCGTGCTCGCTGCGATCGCTCTCTGGGCGCGTGAGCAAGCTGAGAAGAACCAAAAGCAAGCTATTGCGGTTTACTTCATCGGTGTGGGCGAGAAGCTGGAAGATTTGGAAACTTTTGATGCGCTGGAGTTTGCGCAGGCTTTGATGGGGTAAATGGGGCTCACAAGCTAATCGTGGCTCCAGCCCGTGCGTTGCACCAATTGCTCCAAAGCAAACGCGCCGAGCACGGAATTTCCCTTGCCATCAAGCTCAGGGCTCCACACCGTCACAACGCCAATCCCGGGCACGATGGCCACAATCCCACCGCCTACGCCCGTTTTCACGGGCAGCCCAATGCGGTAAGCAAAATCGCCAGCTGCGTCGTATGCGCCACAGGTCAGCAGCAGCGCATTGACTCGCCTGGCTTCATCGGCACTTAAGAATTGCTCCCCAACCTGGGCATGCGCCGTGATATCGATGCCTGCGTTGGCTAGAAAGATGGTGGCTTTGGCCAGCTGGGCGCAGCTCATCTCGGTGGCGCATTGGCGGCAATAGTTATCGAGCACGAGCTCGGGTTCATTGACAAAATTGCCATAGCTCTTCATGAAGTAGGCCAGCGCCATGTTGCGATGCGCGGTTTCGCGCTCGGATTTAGCAGTCTGCATGTCCCAATTCAAATCTGGGCTGTCGCTCAAGCGGCGCAGCAGGCCTAGCAGCGCGATATCCAAATGCGCAAATCGTGAAGTGAGCATATCGGTGATCACCAAAGCGCCTGCGTTGATGAAGGGATTGCGCGGAATACCCTGCTCCGTTTCAAGCTGCACCATCGAGTTAAACGCCGCACCCGAAGGCTCGCGCCCCACGCGCTTCCACAGCGCATCGCCCGACATTTTTAAAGCCAATACAAAAGTAAACAGTTTGGAGATGCTCTGAATCGAGAACGGCGTATTCGCCTGCCCGGTGGACACCACTTGCCCATCCAGCAGCGCAATCGCCATGCCGAATTGATGGGGCAATACGCGAGCCAAAGCAGGAATATAGTTGGCCACCTTGCCCTGCCCATACAAGGGCTGCGCCTGCTGGGCAATCTCATCAACGATATGCTGCAATTGCGCAGCGGTGAATGAATTTTTTTGAACCATGAGCGATTCTAAAGACTCATCTTCAGCCAAAGATGCGCCATGTCGTAGACAATCTTGATTCATTTCTCATTCATATCGATCACTCGTGACCACCAACGCCTACCAGCTGATCAACGATCTGCGAACTGCGCTAACTGCACAACTGCCTGATCGCCGCGCTTGGATTCAAGCTCGTCTCGAACCCCTCAAGGCCAAAGGTCTAGCGCATGATCATATTCGCCTGCTTGGCACAGGGCTGCTCGCTCGCATCCCCAAACAAAGCCAAATGCAACTGGCCGCACTTGACAATTTGCGCTACCAACAGGCCTGCTTTGAGCGAGCCAGCAGCGCGGGATACGCGCCTGCATGCGCTCAGGTGATGCAGCCCTGTGAACAACTGCCGCGCGGTGCGCTGATCGTGCAAGAGATCGTGGGGCGCGCGGCGCAGTTGCCACACGATATGCCGCTGATCGCTGCCAGCATGGCGGCCTTGCATCGCATGGCGCTGCCGCCCGAGAGCGAACGCGCGCCGCTGATCAATGTGCCAGATCCTTTGCAGGCCATGTGGGATGAAGTCAATACGCAGGCCGCTTATTTGCCGCAAGCTGATCTTCCTTCGCAAGTGAGCCGCAAGACTCAAGCAGAACTCGCGCGCTTTCAAACACTTTGCCAAAGCGCTCCTCGCCCGATGCGGCGCTTGATTGCATTTGATGGGCATCCGGGGAATTTTGTGATTGCGAGCAATGCCCAGCATGAAAATACCCAGCGAGAAAAAGCGTATCTCGTCGATTTAGAAAAATGCCGCTACAGCTACCCCAGCTTCGATCTCGCGCACGCGACGCTCTACACCTCGACGACTTGGGATGTGGATTCACATACCGTTTTGGACGTGAAAGATGTCGAAGCGATGTATCTCTCTTGGGGAACGCATGTGGACTCAGCCTTGGCGCAAGACGCGCGGCATTGGCATCTGCCGCTTCGCCGCGTCATGTGGCTATGGTCTGTGACTTGGTGCGCCAAGTGGCGTGTCGCCTCAAAGGCCGCGCGCAAAGCCTCGCAAGATGGGGAAGATTGGTCCGCGCAAAATGTCGATTCCGAGCTGGCAGCGCATGTGCGCGAACGGGTTGATCATTACTTGAGCGAGGAAGCTGTGGCGTGGGTGATTGAAGAACTCAACGCGCTGGAAAAGCGCTTGCATAGCTCGTGAATCCTTCCGCATCAAGCCATCAAGCTCCCGTGCGCTTGCGCATCGTGATGCCTGTGCTCAATGAAGGCGCGGGCTTGACGGCGCGGCTAGCGGCTTTGCAAAGTTTGCGGAAACAAGGCGTGCAGCTCATCGTCATTGATGGTGGCAGCACAGATGAGAGCTGGGCGCGGGCACAGCCTTGGGCGGATCGCGTGATCAGCAGCCCGCCCGGGCGAGCGCAGCAGATGAACGCGGGTGCATGGGAAGCCAGATTGCCACCTTCTGAAGCTCTGCTTTTTCTACATGCCGATACGCGGCTGCCGGCCGACGCTTTGCAATGGATTGATGCGGCGCTCAAGCAGCGAGCTTGGGGGCGCTTTAATGTGCAGATTGATGCACCTAGCTTGGTCTTTCGTATGATCGAGACGATGATGAATCTGCGCTCGCGCTTTTCCGGAATTGCCACGGGCGATCAGGCGATGTTTGTCCGTTTTGATGCGTTTCAATCCGTGGCTGGTTTTCCCAACCAGGCATTGATGGAAGACATTCAATTATCGAGTCGTTTGCTCAAACTCTCGCGTCCTGCTTGCCTCAAAGAACGCGTCACCACCTCGGCGCGCAAATGGCAAAAGAATGGCGTGTGGAAAACAATTTCTCTCATGTGGCGGCTGCGCTTTGCTTATTTCTTCGGCGCGAAACCAGAAGACTTAGCGCTGCAATATGGCTACTCTTCAGAACCACCTATTGCGCAAGCAAGCATCGCCGTTCTCGCCAAAGCACCGATTGCCGGTCTTGCAAAAACACGCTTAATCCCTGCTCTTGATGAAGAGGGAACTGCACTTGGTGCAATGGGCGCAGCGCGTGCGCAGCGGCGATTCATCTTGCAAACGATTTTCACTGCCCATCAATCAAAACTCGGCTCGCTCAGACTGTGGTGCGCCCCAAATACACAGCATCGCCATTTCCGCGCACTTGCAAAACAGTTCAACATCCATTGCCAGCCTCAGCCCGAAGGCGATTTAGGCATCCGCATGCAGCGCTGCGCAGAAGCGCATTTTGCTCAAACCGATGCCTCGCCTCTGCTCATCATCGGCACGGATTGCGCCGTACTTTCCCCCGGGCATTTGCAGGAGGCGGCGCGAAGCTTGAGCCATCATGATGTTTGCTTCATTCCGGCGGAAGATGGTGGCTATGTGCTGATTGGTTTGAAGAAATTGATCCCCGAAGTTTTTAGCAATATCACTTGGAGCACCAGCGCGGTGCTCGCTCAAAGCTTGGAGCGTTTGAAAGCCGCAG
>JANMFP010000001.1:0-2293 GCA_031378135.1 Variovorax sp.
ATCGCGCGTCATCCCGCCGGTTTGGCGCTCTAAGTGAAAGCGCAGCGAGAGCGCATGCAGATGCTGAAAAGTTTGCAGCGCAATGGAGCGCGTGGCGCCTTGTGTGGCTTTTGAGAAGACCAATTCGCGCAGCTCGGTGAACAAACTCGTCGATAAGCGCAACAGGCCGTAAGCCAGCAACAACGCGGCGGGCACAACGAGCAGTGCTTTGGGATCGCCGGGTTTGAGCGTCATCGCATCGATGAGCTCCTTGAGCAACAGCGGCACACCGACGTTGGCCATTTTTGCGCCGACCATGAAGGCCAGAGCCGCCGCCACGCGCCACTTGTATTCGAGTAAATAGGGCAGTAGGCGCTTGAGGGTGAGCCAATCGGAGCGGGGCGGTTGCGGCGTGGAAGGCGTTGCTGCTGATGCGGTAGTTGGTGGGTTGGAGGCGAGTGAGCGCATTGGATTTATCATTGATCTTTCATCTCAGATTGTGCCCATGTCTTCAAACACAAGCGAAACCGCCCCCCCGATCACCTTGCCCACCGAACGGAAGGTGAGCTTGCCTACCGAACAGAAGGTGAGCTTGCCTACCGACAAAGAATTGGTGCTCAAAGTCATTTCCATGCCTGGCGACAGCAATGCCAATGGTGATATTTTTGGCGGCTGGGTCATGGCGCAAGTCGATTTGGCGGGCTCGGTCATCCCCGCAAGGATTGCCAAAGGACGCATTGCAACCGTGGCCGTGAATGAATTTTTATTCAAGCAACCTGTGAAAGTCGGCGATTTGCTCAGCTTCTACGCCGAAGTTAAACGCATCGGCACCACTTCAGTGACTGTTCACGTCGAGGTCTATGCCCAAAGGCTGCGCCAAGCCGATGAGATCGTCAAAGTCACCGATGCGAATTTGACGTATGTGGCGATTGATATGGATGGCAAGCCGAGGGCGTTGCCGAAAGCTTGAATTTTTGAAGTTTAGGCTTTGAAGTGATCAAACGATTCAAAATCATTGGCAATGGCGTTTCCTTGGCTATCGCGCAACCTCACTCCTGGCTCGGATTGCACGCTTGCGATGCGCGTGATGGCTATTTGGGCATGTGCCGCTGCAGCGTTGACTGCCTCTCGCTGCGTAGGTGATGCCGTAAAACAAAGCTCATAATCGTCACCACCTGCGAGCACCATTTTTCTGGCAAATTCTGTAGAAAATAGGCCATTCGCCGGCGTAAATATTGCGCGGTCAGCTATTGAATCTATAGCATTGAGTTCGATCTCAGCACCTGCACTGCTGCTCTTGAGAATATGCCCCAGATCGCCGAGCAGGCCATCGCTCACATCAATGCAGCTGCTGGCGATGCCGCGCAAAGCCAGGCCGAGCGCGACGCGCGGCGTGGGGCGCTCCATGCGCTGGCGGGTGGCTTCGAAGATGGTTTGGCTGGCTTGGATGTTGCCGCGAAAAATCTCTAGCGCCACGCGTGCTTCACCGGGCGAGCCGCTCACGTAAATATCGTCACCTACTTTCGCGCCGCTGCGCAACAAAGCTTGGCCTTTCGGCACCTGGCCAAAAACGGTGATGCAAATATTGAGCGGGCCAGACGTCGTGTCGCCGCCTACCAGTGCGCAGTTGTGAAGATCGGCCAAAGCGAGCAAGCCCCGCGAGAAGCCGGCGAGCCATGATTCATCAGCTCGCGGCATGGATAGAGCGAGTGTGAAGCCCAGCGGTTGTGCGCCACAGGCTGCCAAATCACTCAAGTTCACAGCAAGTGCTTTGTGGCCCAGTGCTTCGGGGCTGACGGTGGATAGAAAATGCCGGCCTTCGACCAGCATGTCGGAGCTGATCGCCAGTTGCATGCCTGGCGAGGGCGTGATCAAGGCGCAATCGTCGCCAATACCCAGATCCACGCCATTGCGAGGCTTGGCAGCGCTCTTGAAGTAACGCTCGATCAGATCGAATTCACCCATGATGCAGCCGTGCAATCAATGCAAGGTCGGCCGGCCACCCAAATGGCTCAGCGCATCGAGCACGAACATGGGGATGTCTGCATTGAATGCCGTGCCGTCGTCGGCGATGCAATGGTATTGGCCATGCATCGTGCCAGTAGGCGTGCGCAAGCGGCTGCCGCTGGTGTATTCAAACGCTTCGCCGGGCTGCAAGACGGGCTGCTCGCCCACCACGCCGGGGCCTTTGACTTTTTCAGTCACGCCGTTGGCATCGTTGATGTTCCAACTGCGCGAGACGAGTTGGGCGGCGATGTCGCCCGTGTTCGTGATTGTGACGGTGTAGGCAAAGCCAAACACGCCCATGCTCGGC
>JANMFP010000017.1:0-2452 GCA_031378135.1 Variovorax sp.
GTTGCGCGAGACTTTCGCCATTACCAACAAACTCAAGAACTTGAAAGACACTCGCGCCGATTGGGAGCGCGATGTGCCGGTGTGGATTAAGCTGGCTGTGGATTTTGGGATTAAGTTGGATTGATGGTTTGGTTGGTTTGCCACGCTTTGGGGACAGGTCCAGTGACTCAAGGAGGTTCAAGCCAGCGCCTGCAACACAGCCTTAGGGTTGCGGTCAATCACGTTAAGCAACACCAGCGATGCGCCGCTGGGTGAGCGGTCGCCGCGCTCCCAATGGCGCAGGGTGGCAACGGAAAAACCAAAGCGAGCCGCAAACTGCTCCTGAGTGAGGCTCAGGCGCTGGCGCAGGTGCGATACATCGACTGCCTGCGGTTGATAGGTTTTAACGCCCGCAGGTTTTCTGCCGCGCGTTTGCGCATGGGTGATAGCCTCGGTGAGGCCTTGTTTGATGCTGTCGAAAGCGTTAGCCATAAAAATCTCCTTCACTCATCCAGCCAAATTTGAACCAATACATCCACCAAATCCGCCAGCTCATTGCGCTGAGATTTGCTCAAGTTAGCGCGTTCATTCTTGGCAAAGAGCGTGAGCAAATACAGCGGCATTTGCTCGCTGTGCATGTAATAAATCACCCGCACCCCGCCTGACTTGCCAGAATCGCCACGTCCCCCAGCGAAGCTTGCGGATGCCGCCAGTGCCCTCCATCAAATCACCCGCCTTGGGATGCGCTGCGAGGTAATTGATGATGTCTATGCGCTCACCGAGGCTGAGCAATTTGTCTGCCCGACGGATATATTCCGGCAACTCGGCGATGGTGATCATGTGCTCAATTGTAATCCAATGGATTAATTTTGATTGATGAATTGATTGGTTTGCAGTAACTTACGCACCGCCCGCTCGCCTGCCACGCGACGTGCCCTTCGGAAATCCCTCAGCTTGTCTCAAGCACATCGCGCAGCGGGTACAGATGATTGGCACATCATTGCTTTTTAGAGACAAAATTTAGAGCAAAAGAGGCAAGTAGCCGGCATGATTACTGCGCAGAGTGCTATCAAAATAATACTAGCGATAATCGCTCGCACTCGGACTCTATCCGCTGCGTCTTACTACTGCGCTATCAAAAGCTTTAACGCCTGAGTTAGGCAGCTGCCCGGGACACAAGACGCACATGTTCATCAACAGTCGTGAACATGTAGTCGTCTACAGGTGCAACACCTGAGTCAGAGTGTGTAAATGGATTGAGGTCGAGCCATTGCACAACAATAGATGTTGCAGCTAACACGATGTCTCTGATCACCCATTCCACAAAGTTACCGTCGGCTCCTTTGTGCTCCAGAGAATCTCCGAGCATAACTACTCGTGCGTTATTGTCTCCACTGGGTATCGGCACGATGACAATGTCACCTAGTTGAATGTCTAAACCATCGTGATATTTCATGCTGCTGCTCGTCCGAGTTGACTGACCTGTTAGCGATCACCCGCATGCGAAACACGTCGTCTTAAGAAGCTGAATAGGAAGCAATATGCCGAGCCCCAGAAACATGTATCGCTTGGAATCTCTGAGAAGTAACTGGCACTCCCGATCGCCACTCTTGGCGAGGTCCCGAATCCTGTAGTAGTCGGAACTGCTCCCCAAACGCCGAAGTAATCTCAACTTGCGAGGGAACAGCCACAAAAGCCAGCCGACTATCCAGAGCCCGAGGGTGCCCAGAAACAGGATGCCGTAAGCGGAACTGCTCATTTATTTGACCTGAGCGTTAACGCTGGAAGCCAGCGGCAGCCGGAGGCTGTCGCGGCTGGGCCGACGGGTTAGGTCTCATTTGTGCGGAGTACCTACGATTGACTGAAACACAGTAGCAAGAATCACGAAGGCGACGAACGCACCTAGCGATATGGCTGCCGATAACCCGTATTTCGCAAACGAGCCGCGATCACTCCTAAACACCCTGCCACTTGCAGTGGCGCCTATCGCGCCAACTAAGCCGCCGATTGCGCCACCAGAAAACACCAGAACAATCGGGATGCCAATCCACACGTATTCGTACCATTTGAACGGGCTGGCCAGCTCGGCTGTTTCCTCGCCAACCTTCACTTTCGGTATTGGATCGAGGTAGTTGTACTTCATTTGTATTGAGATCTCGGTTCCTGAATCTGCCGCTACTGTGTAGCGTCCTTTTTTCTTCGGTACTACGGTGCCATTGAGCAAAAGTCGAGGTCTGCGAAACCAACGTGCTGTTTCAACGACCAATCGTTGCTCCTTGAATGCGGGATGTTGAATTGCAAGTTGCATAAGACCTTCGTATAGAAATGAGAACTAACGTGGAGTTCAGCGGGAGCAGAAGGCGATCCGCTGGAATGCAGGGTTAGGGGCGTTACCCACCGAAAAGCTCTGAGGCGTTGCCATGAGTGTATTCATGCAAGCTAGAGGGGCCGCCTTGATACACCAAAGTTTCTT
>JANMFP010000052.1:0-11780 GCA_031378135.1 Variovorax sp.
CCGAAGGTGATGGACAGGGAGATCACGGGCGGGATTTTGCCGATGATGCCGACCAAGAAGATTTTGCTGCCGATAAAGACCAAGACCAAGGCGAGTGCGTATTTAAGATATGTGAAGCGGTGGATCATCGCGGCCAGTGCGAAGTAAAGTGCGCGCAGGCCTAGGATAGCGAAGATGTTGCTGGTGTATACGATGAAGGGATCGGTGGTGATCGCAAAAATTGCAGGTACGGAATCTACAGCAAAGACCAAATCAACAAACTCAATCAACATCAGCGCTAAAAATAATGGCGTGGCATGGCGTACCACTTTGCCAGTCGCAGAGTCAGGCTCGTGGACAAAAAATGCATTGCCCCGCACGCCTTCTGTGACCCGCATGCGTTTACGCAGAAACTTGAGCAGCGGATTGTTGGCAATATCAGGCATGTTGTCAGCAATGATCCACATCTTGATACCTGTGAGCACCAAGAATGCGCCAAACAAATACAAAATCCAGCTGAATTGAGTCACCAAGGCGGCGCCCAAGCCAACCATGATGGCACGCAATACGATCACGCCCAAAATGCCCCAGAACAACACGCGGTGTTGATACTGCCTTGGAATTGCAAAGTAGGTGAAGATCAAGGCGATGACAAACACGTTGTCCATTGACAGCGATTTTTCGATCAAGTACCCCGTGAAGTATTCCATGCCGCTTTGCGCACCTAAATACCACCATACCCAGCTGCCAAATATCACGGCAATGCCGATATAGCCCGCAGATAGCCAGAGGCTTTCTTTGACTTCAATTTCGCGGTCACTCTTGTGAAGCACACCCAAATCGAGCGATAGCAATATAACGACGATAGCTATAAAGCTGAGCCACAGCCAGGTCGCTTTGCCTAAAAAGGGCGTTTGCAGGACGGACAGAAGGAATTCCATGATGTTTGTTTTGAGGTAAAAAAAAAGTATGGGTGCTGATCATCAACACCCCATCAATCAGTCAAAAATCTTGTTCAGCCAAGATTTGGGGTGCTTGCCTTGGCCATAGCCATAACCAGATTTGCGATGCGAAAAATCCGAATCGTCAAAATCAGGGCGATAGGTGGGTGCTTGCTGCGGCATGGGCGTGGCGGCTGGGCTGGTTTGTAGCTTTGCTTGCTCTTGGCCGCTTCGCTCGATGATTTTGTCGAGCTCACCGCGATCAAGCCAAACGCCTCGGCAGGTGGGGCAGTAGTCAATTTCCACACCATCGCGGGCGCTCATGACGAGTGTGGAGTCTGTGCACGTGGGGCATTTCATGGGTGTATCCAAATCAAGTTGAGGTGAGTTCAATAGTTCACAGCCAAATCAGCCGTGCGAGATGGGCTGCGGCGCAAGCTCTCTTTACGTCGCCATGTGCGCAGCAGGGTATGGTTGGCGCGGGTTAAGGCTTGCTCCAGTGCGCTGCGCCAGTCGGTGGCCAATGAAGTGACGACCACGGTACCTGCGGCGGTTTTGAATTCCACGCGGCAGCGCTTGTCAACGCCACCCTGCGGCCCATTGATGTCGGCTAAGTTGACTTTGGCATGCGAGACGAGCCAAGCCATGCGGCGCATGACGAATTGGGTGCGGCTCAGCGATACATCGCGCAGTTGTGCGCCTTCGGGGTCGTTGGATTCAAATTTGATTTGCATGATGATTCTCCAGTTGGTTAAGGAATGAACGGACTTTAGGCGAGCAATCATTCAGAATAAAGCAGATAATTGTTTAATTTAATTCTTAAAAAAATTGAATATGAGTCAAGATTTCAACTACAAACATTTGTTTTATTTCTGGGTGGTGGCGCAGGAAGGCGGGATGGTTCGTGCTGCGGATCGTCTGCAGATGTCGGTGCAAACCATCAGCAGCCAGGTCAAGGAACTTGAGAGAGCACTTGGCTATGCGTTGCTTAAGCCCGCCGGTAGAGGTGTGAGCTTGACCGAGGCAGGCTTTGCAGCGATGCGACAAGCTGAGCAGATTTTTCAGTTGGGCGAGCAATTGCCAGCCGTTCTGCGCGAAGCCACGGGCTCGCCAAGCATTCGCCTCGTGGTGGGGATTTCAGATGGCTTGCCTAAATTGGTCGCTCACCATTTGATGCGCGATGTGCTCACGCAGCCCAATCTGCGCCTGCTTTGCCACGAGGATGAGTTTGAGGATTTGCTCGGTGATTTGGCGCTGCATCGCATGGATGTGGTGTTGTCTGACCGCACTGCACCGACGCAGCCGAGCTTCAAGCTCTATAGCCACTTACTTGGAACATCAGAATTGTCTTGGTATGCACCAGAGGCCTTGCTCGCCGCTGCTCGAACGCAGTTTCCGAAGTCTTTGGCTACTGTGCCTGTTTTGCTACCCACCGCCCACAGTGCGGTGAGACCGCGATTGGATGCATGGTTTGAGCGCCGAGGCATCCGACCAAATATCGTGGGCGAGTTTGAAGACAGTGCCTTGCTCAAGACCTTCGGTGCAGCGGGCATGGGCGTTTTTCCTGCCTCAAAGTTAGCGCATGAGGACTTGATTTCCGGATATGGAGTGAAATGTGTGGGCGATGGCGATGGCGATGGCGATGGCGATGGCGATGGCGTTGAAGAGCACTATTTCGCTATTGCGAGCCAGAAAAAAGTGCAGCACCCGCTGGTCCAGCGGATGCTGAGAGCTCGGGCTTGAAGGGCGGGTCGCTTTAGCACTTCAGGCTTGAAGGGCGGGTCGTTTCAGCACTTCAAGCTTGAAGCGCACTCCACATTTCTTTATCTCTCGCCGCTGTCCAAATCCGAGGATTTTTGATGCCGCTGGCTTCGTCGTAGGCGCGGCTGACGTCAAACGGTAGGCAATGCTCATAAATGAAAACATGGCCGAAGATGGGATCCATGCTTTTGCGGGTGTGGGCCATGGAATCTTTGAGGTTGAGCTTTTGAGCGACCGCCTCTTGGCCGCAGCGGTAGAGCGTTTCGACCCAGCGCTTGGTGTAGTCGAGCGCTTTGTTCACATCGGCTTTGCCTTTCATGGCCTCGCCTCGGCCGGGGACGATGTAGGTGGCTTCAAGTTTGCGCAGTGCTTCTAGCGTGGCGGGCCATTCGGCGAGTTGCGCATCGCCGGTGTACACGCCAGCTTCGTATTCAACCAAATCGCCGCTGAAGAGCACGCTTTCGGATTCCACCCACGCAATCGTGTCCCCGCGCGTATGCCCCATGCCTGGGTGCCAGATTTCAACGACCACGCCACCGAGGTTGATCGACAAGCTGCCTTGGCGGCCCGGCTTGCCATCGCCAATCACCATGCTGGGCCAGGTGAGGCCGGGGATACTGTCTGCGCCTTGAAAGAGCCGTGGGAAGCGCTCAATTTCGCTTTGCATGTCTTGCGCTCCGCGCTCGCGGATGAGTTCGAGCGTGCCACGGCTGGCGATGATCTCAGTTGCACCTTCGGCCACATACGCGCTCGCGCCGAGTACGCGCACGGCGTGGTAATGCGTGAGTAAGACATATTTGATGGGCTTGCTGGAGACGGTGCGGATTTTTTTAATCAGGTCTTTGGCCATCGCGGGTGTGGCGGTGGCGTCAGACACCATGATGTAGTCGTCGCCAATGATCACGCCGGAATTCGGGTCGCCCTCGGCGGTGTAGGCCCAGCAGTGTTTGGAGAGTTGCTCGAAGGTAATTTTTTTTGCGGTCAGATCGGATTGGCTGGCAAATGTTTTGCTAGGTGCTTTGGACATGGGAATTCCTTGTGGACAGTAAGTTTACCTAATCGTAACGCATTTCGGATAGGTGAATTTTCTTGAAAGGTTTGCCCGCTGCGATTTAGCTCGAGGGGGAAATGACTCGCCCTGGATTGAGCAAATTCAAAGGATCAAGCGCCTGTTTGATCGAGCGCATCATGCCCAACGCCACAGGCGATTTGTAGTGCGGCAATTCATCGCGTTTTAACAGGCCAATGCCGTGCTCAGCACTGATGCTGCCGCCATGCGCCTTCACGCTCTGGTAGACGATGTGGTTGATGCCGGCTTCATGATCGCGCAGGAAGGCTTTGACATCCGCGCCCTGCGGGCATTGCACGTTGTAATGCAAATTGCCGTCGCCCAGATGCCCAAAATTCACGAGGCGCACGCCGGGGATGGCGGCTTGCAGCTGCGCATCCGTGGTTTCGCAAAATTTTGGTATCTGGCTCACGGGCAGCGAAATATCGTGTTTGATATTGAGGCCCTCCTGCGCTTGCGCAAGAGGAATGCTTTCGCGGATGTGCCAAAGCGCTTGGGCTTGCGCGATGTTTTCTGAGATCACGGCATCTTCAATGAGAGCCTCCTCCAGCGCACGCTCCATCAGCGCTTCAAGCTGGCCGCGTGCATGCGCTTCGTTTTCAGCATCAGAGAGTTCGAGCACCACAGAGTAGGGCAGAGCGCTTGATGCGCCCGGCCACAGCGGCATTTTTTGCTGAGGAAAATGTTGCACCACGAGCGAGAGTGCAAACTGCCCCATCACTTCAAAACCTGTGAGGCTGCTAGCAAGCATCTTCTGCGCAAGGCTTAGGAAATGCACAGCCGCTTGCATCGAAGGCAAGGCTGCCCAAGCGGTGAGCGAGGCGGCGGGCTTGGGAAAGAGCTTGAGCGTTGCACCCGTGATGATGCCTAGCGTGCCTTCGCTGCCGATCATGAGGTTGCGCAAGTCGTAGCCCGTGTTGTCTTTGCGCAGACCCGATAAACCATGCCAAATCTGCCCATCCGCAGTGACGACTTCCAGGCCTAAACAAAGATCCCGCGAATTGCCGTAGCGCAGCACTTGCGTGCCGCCTGCATTGGTGGCGAGATTGCCGCCGATTTGGCAGCTGCCTTCTGCGGCGAGGCTCAAGGGGAACAGAAATCCCGCTTCATCGGCGGCTGTTTGCAAGTTTTGCAAGATGCAGCCTGCATCCACCGTGATCGTGAGATTCGCTGCATCGATACTGCGAATGCGGTTCATGCGCGAGAGCGAGAGCAAAATTTGCGTGCCCGATTCATCAGGCGTGGAGCCCATCACCAAGCCGGTGTTGCCGCCTTGGGGGACGATGCTGAGCTGCTGGCCTTGCTGCTTGGCTTGCGCACACAGGCGCACCATACTGGCCACCTCTTCTGCGCTGTCGGGGCGCACCACGCAGAGCGCTTTGCCACGTGAACGGCCACGCCAATCGGATTCGTACGCTTGAAGATCATCCGTCAAAACATGGGCAGCGCCCACGATCTGTTGAAGTGCATGGATCATGACGGTGAGTCAGCTACAGATGAAAACGCCATTTTTAAGCGAAATCGCCAGTTAGCCGGCATGAAATAAGCTAAGTTTGCTATCAAATAAATAGTATTTGATGGTGAGACCTTGGTGAGTCATCAGTTCGCAAAAGCCGCAATCCCAGTGATCGCTCTGCCCAGAATGAGCGCATGAATATCATGCGTGCCTTCGTAGGTGTTGACGACTTCTAGATTCACCAAATGGCGAGCCACACCGTATTCATCGCTGATGCCGTTGCCGCCCATCATGTCGCGCGCCAAGCGGGCGATGTCCAGCGCCTTGCCGCAGGAGTTGCGTTTCAAGATCGAGGTGAGCTCGACGTTGGCAATGCCTTCGTCTTTCATGCGGCCCAAGCGCAGGCAGCCTTGCAGGCCAAGGCTGATCTCGGTCAGCATGTCGGCTAGCTTCTTTTGGATGAGCTGGTTAGCAGCCAGAGGGCGGCCGAATTGCTGGCGATCCATCACGTATTGGCGCGCTCTGGTGTAGCAATCTTCTGCGGCACCGAGTGCGCCCCAAGCGATGCCATAGCGTGCTGAGTTGAGGCAAGTAAATGGCCCTTTGAGGCCACGAATTTCAGGAAAAGCGTTTTCTTCAGGGCAAAACACATTGTCCATCACGATCTCGCCCGTGAGCGAGGCTTTAAGGCCGACTTTGCCGTGCACGGCGGGAGCGCTTAATCCCTTCCAGCCTTTTTCCAACACGAAGCCGCGAATCGCGCCTTCATCGTCTTTCGCCCATACGATGAACACATCGGCGAATGGGCTGTTGGAGATCCACATCTTGTTGCCAGTGAGCGAATAACCGCCTGCAACTTTGCGCGCGCGGGTGATCATGCTGGCAGGGTCGGAGCCGTGGTCGGGTTCGGTCAAGCCGAAGCAGCCGATGTATTCGCCTGTTGCTAATTTGGGCAGGTATTTTTGCTTGGTCGTTTCGTTGCCAAATTCATAGATTGGCAACATCACCAAGGAGCTTTGCACGCTCATCATGGAGCGATAGCCGGAGTCTACGCGCTCGACTTCGCGGGCGACCAGTCCGTAGCACACGTAGTTGAGGCCAGAGCCGCCATACTGCTCGGGGATGGTTACGCCAAGCAAGCCTAGAGCGCCCATTTCGCGGAAGATGGCGGGGTCGGTGTTTTCGTTGCGGAAGGCATCGACGACGCGGCTGGCGAGCTTGTCTTGGCAATAAGCGCGCGCGGCCTCTTGCACTTGGCGCTCATCTTCGCTGAGCTGGCTAGAGAGATTAAACGGGTCTTCCCAGCTGAAAGGGGATTTGCCAGACTTCACCAAGTTGCTCACGTTGATCATGTTGCCCATATTTAGCTCCGCAAAAGCTGCCCAAAGGAGATGCTTTAGGTTTAAAGTAATTATGCCCGATGTAGAAAAAGCCTCAGCATGGCAGGGGTCTCCAAAGTGGCATCTAGCTGCGTTACGTCAGACTCGCCCGAAGGATCTTCCAGAGCAGCGAATTGGCTGGCCACCAAAGTATCGGAGAAAAAATGCCCTGCCCGATTGCTCACCCGCCGCTGCGCCTCCTCGCGCGTGAGGTGCAGGTAGGCGAATTTCACACCTTCATTGTTGCTACCCACTTGCCGCAGCGTATCCCGATAAGCTTTTTTAAGCGCCGAGCAGCCGATCACGCAGCCCGCTGGATGCTTGGCCATCTGCTCGACCAGCGTTTGCAACCAGCCCGCTCGGTCCGCATCATCGAGTGGCGTGCCCGCTTCCATCTTGGCTTTGCTGGACGCGCTATGAAAATCATCGCCCTCAATCCAAGGCAGCGCCAGCGCCAAAGCCAAAGCCCGCCCAAAAGTCGATTTACCGCAACCGGCTACACCCATCACCACGATAGTTGTCATGTGCGAAGTCTCGCGCCGTGATCAGTAAGTCATCTGAGCTGCCGCATCCCCGCGCCCCGCGCACGCATTGTCTTTCAGTGCTTTGGTAAGGATTCCGGTGATCACATTGGCGAAGTAGCGCGCACCCCAGCTTGCGTAGCGCGCTTCGTCTTCGGGGGTGAGGGCGAGCACGCCAGCGCATTTGCCTGCGCGCACGATGCCTTTGACGCCGCATTCGATCATCGCTTGAACTGCGGGGTCGTAGAAACGGTTCTCGTAGCCCATGCTGTGTGCAAGATCGTTGGGGCCAATGAAAACGGCATCTACGCCGGGGGTGGATGCGATTTCAAACGCGGCTTCAATCGCGGGCACGGTCTCTAGCATGAGCACGAGCATCACGTCTTGGTTGCTCTTGTCGTTGTGCGCTGCGCCGCCGAAAGCGCCATAACCTGCTGCGCGCACTGAGTAGGCGCAGCCGCGCTCGCCCACCACGCCTTGGTAGCCTGAGCTGCGCGGATAACGCACCTTATTGGCGATTTCTTTCGCATGCGCAGCATCTCGAACCATGGGGATTTGCAGGCCGCTTGCGCCAGCATCAAGCGTGCGGGCGATGTCGTGCTCCAAGCAGCGCACGAGCGCAGGCAGGCCGCTGGCGCGGGCGGCGCGCAGCATGTGCTCCGTCGTCTCTAGGCCGGCGCTGCCGTGCTCGTTGTCGATGATGGTGAAGTCGTAACCAGCAAACGCCGTCATCTCCACCAAAGCGGGCGATGAGAGGCCGTTGAATAAGCCGCGCATGAGCTTGCCGCTTTGGAGCGCGGTGCGTAGTTGTGCGTCGATAGGGTGAATGCTGGAGTAATTCATTTTCGTCGTGTATAAATTTAAAAACGCCCTAATATTTAGAGATATGGCGAAGAAACAGGATGAGTATGCTTTAAATAAGGGCTACACTCCCCAGCTTCTGCGTACAGTAAAACTGGACAAATTATCATGGCTTTAATACCTGCCACCATTCTTACGGGTTTTCTAGGAAGCGGCAAAACCACCTTGCTCAAGCGTGTGCTCTCCGAAGCGCATGGGCAGAAAATCGCTGTGATTGAAAACGAGTTTGGCGAAGAAAACATCGATAACGACATTTTGGTGTCCGATAAAAACGAGCAGATCATTCAGATGAGTAATGGCTGTATTTGCTGCACCATTCGTGAAGATTTGCGCACCACTTTGCGAGATTTAGCTGAGAAGAAACGCAAAGGTGAGCTCGATTTTGACCGCGTGGTGATCGAAACCACCGGCTTGGCTGACCCAGGCCCCGTGGCGCAAACCTTCTTTATGGACGATGAAATTGCCGAGCAATATTTGATCGATTCGATCCTGACGCTGGTGGATGCTAAGCACGCCTCGAATCAATTGAACGACCGCCAAGAAGCGCGACGCCAAGTAGGCTTTGCGGATCAAATCTTCATCAGCAAGAGCGATTTGGTGGCGGCTGATGAGGTGGACGCACTCATTCATCGCTTGAAGCACATGAACCCGCGCGCCCCGATGCGCACGGTGAATTTTGGCGATGTGAAGATATCTGAAGTGTTTGATCTGCGCGGCTTTAATTTAAATGCCAAGCTGGATATCGATCCTGAGTTTTTGAAAGAAGACGATCACGACCATGCGCACCATGATCATGGGCACGGGCATGACCACGAACATGGGGAGCATTGTGATCACCCCTCACATGCCAAAGAGCAGGGGCATGGCCACCATCATCACCATGACGATGATGTCAAGAGCTTCGTGTTCCGGTCTGAGAAACCATTTGATCCCGCCAAGTTAGAAGACTTTTTAGGCGCGATCGTGAATGTCTATGGCCCGCGCATGCTGCGCTACAAAGGGGTGCTGCAAATGAAGGGCACAGAGCGCAAAGTGATCTTCCAAGGCGTGCATCAGCTCATGGGCTCGGATTTGGGCGCGAAATGGGAAGAAGGCGAGGAACGCCTGTCCAAAATGGTGTTCATTGGCATCGATTTGCCCAAAGACATCTTTTTGCAAGGCCTGGAGCAATGCTTGGCGGCTTAGTGAGTGGAGCTTCAGACGCTTTAGTTTGAATCAAATGGGCAGTTTTACTGGTTTTGCTAGCGGAGACAGAAATGTTGGAAGTTTTTTTGAAAATGATTGGCCTGGCTGCAAAGAACAGTCCAAGTAAGTCGCTACAATCGCGCGCCAGTTCCAAATCCTTGGAAACGGCAAAAAACGGTACGAACCGACGTGATTCAGCAGCAGGGGTTTATTCTTTGGCTGATAAACCGCTGGCTGCTGCAGCTAGGAGACAAGAAGTGAAAACACCAGCAAAAAAAACCAAAGCAACAAGTAAATCAGTGGCCAAAAGCCCAGTTAAAACCAAAGCTAAAACCAAGCCAGCTGCTAAAAAAGCAGCGGTCAAGCCCACTGGCAAGCCCATTCCCAAACTTGCTTCGAAAGCCCAGTTGCCTGCAAAAAAACCAGTGGTCAAAAAAATCACGTCGCCCAAACCAGTTGCGAAACCAGTTTCTAAATCAGTTGCCAAGCCAGTTTCCAAACCAAAGTCGAAGGTCAAAGCGCCCCTGAAGACGCTGACTAAAGCACCTACAAAGAAGCCCGAAAAAACACCATCAAAACCGATTCCCAAAACTGCACTTAAATCCACAGCCAAGCCTGTGCCGAAAGTTATAGCGAAGCCTGTCGTCAAGCCAGTAGTTAAAGCACCCGTTGAAAAAGCTGCAAAGGCTTCGGACAAAAAACCAACGAAGGTGCTTTCTAAACCAGCACCAGAGGTATCTGCCAAATCTGCTGCTCCAACACCTCCTAAATCAGCAACAAAATCATCAGTTAAGGCCAGTATTCAATCCGTTCAAGTTCAAAACAAAGCACAGCCCAAGCTGGCCGCTCCAATAGCGCCAGTAAAGCCAGTTGCTCCTCCGGCAGCGCCGCCTAAAACCAAAGCCGGCTCTCGCGTTGTTCCATCTTATGCGCCTTCTGCTGCCAATATGTCTCCGCATGGAGGCAACACAGCGGCCAAGGCCAGTTTCACCATGTCTGCACCTGTTTTCGTACCGCCTCCTCAACTCGTCATCAAAAAAGACGCCAAGCTTGCTAATAATTGGAAAACCAAATCTGCCGATCAGCTCAGCGATGCTGAAGTGATCGCGATGCCTGACAGCGAATATATGAATGCCAAGCAATTGGCTTTCTTCCGCCTCAAATTGGTCGGCCTGAAAAATGGCATCCTTGCCAATGCCGGCGAGACCACGGAACATTTACGCGAAGATACTTCCGTCGTGCCCGATCCCGCAGATCGCGCAACCATTGAAGAAGAGCATGCACTTGAGCTGCGCACTCGCGATCGTGAGCGCAAGCTGCTTAAGAAGATTGAGCAGTCTATTGCCAGCATCGATGCAGAAGAATACGGGTATTGCGATGAGACAGGCGAACCCATTGGCGTTGCCCGCCTGATTGCTCGCCCCACAGCAACACTTTCACTTGAGGCGCAACAAAGACGAGAGCTCAAGCAAAAAATGTTTGGCGACTAGAGCATTGCCGGAAAGCACAAAATCCCGCTAGACTAAGCATAAATTTATTCAATTCATGGCAAAAGACGACACCTCACCCGGCGGCTTGTTCTCCAAGATGGTGAAGTTCGTGCGCAGTCCTGGCACGCAGTGGAATGATTTGGACGAGACCAGCTCGGTCAAAGATGGCTCCCTGAGCAAACAAGCGCTCAAAGAAATGATTGAGCGCAAAAGGCGCAATGATTTCGTGCGCAAGCGTGAGTTCGACATGCTGCGTAAGTTGCGCCGCCGTGAGGCCACAGGCGGCAGTCCATCAGACGCAGCTGCACGCCCTTCTTTCTTCCAAAGCTCCATGCCATCGAGGCCGGATGATCGAGCGATGACGCTTAAAAAGATCGACGAAATCGAAGCTCAAATGTCGATGCAGTGGTGGAAAACAAAGCATGGCACGGCTGGGGGGATGTCTACGGTCAATCCCAACTCAGATTTCTCCAACTCTGACACTGGTTCGCGACCAACTGCAGCCAACGCAGCTGCGAAATCTGCTGCCGCTGCGAATAATTTGGCTTACGCTCGCACAGCACCGGACGATCTGCAAAATCAGCTGGCTCGAAGTACTGCAAAATTTTCTCCAGCCTCATCTGGCAGCTCGTCCATCCCTCCAGCTTCAGTACCAGTTGTGACCGCGCGTGTCCTACCACCTGCAGCATCTGTCCCTCAATCGCCATCGGTGCAGGCACCAGCACCGCCGTCGGTAAATAAGGTGCCCTCTGGAAATTCCACATCTGCACCACCACGTTTCTCTGACGTGCTTCCCGTTCCGCCCATGCGGTCCGCTGCGGTGTTGCCAAATCCCGCTAGCAGCCCTCCATCTGAAGCCTCTTCTCCTGCTTTGCAAGTTTTGGCCACTGATAAAGATAATTCGCTCGATTTCACAGCTGATTTCACCCCTGCAATCAAGCCAGTCATCAAAACATCTCCCTTTGCCAAGACGGCATCGCCTTCGTCAACACCGCCGCAGGTGTCTGCTGCGCCAATTGCAAAAACGAGCGGCGTAATGGGTGGAGCAGGTGGAACAATGGGTGGTCTAGGTGGGCTGGCCGCTTCATACGAAGCTTCCGGCGAAGCAACGGGGTTTTCAGTTTCCAAATTATTCGCA
>JANMFP010000058.1:0-2547 GCA_031378135.1 Variovorax sp.
TTGGCACTGCAGTAGCTGAAGATCAGGCTGCGGGCGCGGTTGGGGTTTTTGAGGTTGAAATCGGGGTGTTGCATGAGCTGGCGTACCTTGGGCAAGATATCGCCGCCGCGATCCGCGCTGCTGGCTTGCAAGGCAAACCATTTATCAATCACCAAAGCTTCGTGCTGGAACATCGCGTGGAATTTTGCCAGAGCAGGTGCGGCATGCTCGCTGCCGCTGGCCACCAAAGCGGCCAATGCGCCGAAGCGGTCGGTCATGTTGCCAGCATCTTTGAAGCGCTGATAAGTTTTGCCATGCCAGACTGTGCGTTGTGCATCTTGGCTGCCGATGCAAAGCATGTGCAAAGCCATATTGGCCAGCGCGCGCCGACCGGAGCTGACGGCATCGGGCGAGAAGGCTCCGGTGTCTTTGTTGGCTTCAAAGGCGTTTGCCCAATCGTCTTGCAGTGCGACTGCGATGGCCTGGCGCATGCCTTCGCGCACAGCATGAATGGCTTGTGGGTCAACCACTTGGAGTTGTTCTGCGATGTAAGTCTCGGAGGGCAGAGTGAGCACAAGTTCTTTGAAAGCGGCATCGAGCAGCGAGTCGCGTAATACATCGCGCAAAGCAGCTACAAACCGCGTTTTGGCGAAGTTTTGAGCATCAAAACCGCCAGTGGCCGGCATAAAGTCTGGGCTGCTAGCTACTGAATTGATAGCGTTCGGATGCAATGCGGAAAGCGCTGCCTGCATGGCCAAACGCTGACCGGCTTCCCAGCGGTTGAACGGGTCGGCATCATGCGCGAGCAAAGTGATGAGTTGGTCTTCGGTGTAATCGAACTCCAAAATCACGGGCGCTGAAAAGCCACGCAACAGCGACGGCACGGGCTCGGATGCCACGTTGACGAATTGCAGGCTTTCGCTGTCTTGCGTGATCACAAAGGTTCGCGCGCCATGCGTGGCCTCGGCCTCTTTAGCCAGCTGTAGGGGCATGTCGTGCCCCGTGGCAGGATCGACCAAACCTAAAGCCAGCGGTATCACAAAGGGCGCTTTATGCGCTTGGCCGGGCGTGGCAGGGCAGCTTTGCGCGATATTGAGCGTGTAAGTTTGTTGGGCTGCATCGTAGATGCCCTCGGCCTTGAGGCGCGGCGTGCCCGCTTGGGCATACCAGCGCAGAAATTGCGGCAGCAATACTTGCAATGCCGAGCCGGGGTTGGCCGCCGCAATCGCTTGCGCAAAATCATCGCATGTGACGGCTTGGCCATCATGCCGCGCGAAATACTCCGTCATGCCCTTGGCAAAGCCCGCGCGTCCCACCAAGCTTTGCATCATGCGCACCACTTCTGCGCCCTTTTCGTAGATCGTCACCGTGTAGAAATTGTTGATTTCTTGGTATTGATCGGGGCGCACCGGATGCGCCATGGGGCCTGCATCTTCGGGAAACTGTGCTTGGCGCAAGACGCGCACATCCTCAATGCGCTTGACAGCGCGCGCTGAAACGCTGGGGCACAAGTCTTGGCTGAATTCTTGGTCGCGAAAAACCGTGAGGCCTTCTTTGAGCGAGAGCTGAAACCAATCGCGGCAAGTGATGCGATTGCCCGTCCAGTTGTGAAAATACTCGTGGCCGACAACAGATTCAATGTTGGCGTAATCCACATCAGTTGCCGTGGCGGGGTTGGCAAGCACGTATTTCGTGTTGAAGATATTGAGGCCCTTGTTTTCCATCGCGCCCATGTTGAAATCACTGGTAGCGACGATCATGAAGCGCTCTAAATCCAGGCTCAATCCGAAGCGGGCCTCATCCCAAACGACCGAGGCCATCAGTGAATTCATCGCATGCTCGGTCTTGTCTAAATCGCCGGGGCGCACAAAGACTTGCAGCAAATGCTCCTTGCCCGCGCGCGAGGTGATGCGCTGCTCACGCGCCACTAGCTTGCCCGCCACCAATGCAAATAAATAGCTCGGTTTCTTGTGCGGATCAACCCATTTCGCAAAATGCCGGCCACCTTCTAAATCGCCGCTGTCCACCAAATTACCGTTGGAGAGCAACACGGGATACAAGGCTTTGTCTGCGCGCAGCGTGACGCAGTAGCTGGCCATCACATCCGGGCGGTCGAGAAAATAGGTGATGCGGCGAAAGCCCTCGGCTTCGCACTGCGTGAAAAACGTCTCTTGGCTCACATACAGGCCGGTGAGCGAGGTGTTTTTTGCGGGGTTGCAGGTCGTAAAAATTTCCAGCTCACACTCTGCTGGCAAGCCATCGAGCACCAAGCTCGTGCCATCCATCTTGAATGAGCAACCCGCCCCGTTAACGAGCACACGCGCCAAATTGAGCTCTCCGCCATCAAGGCGCAGCGGCGCATCTTGCGCTGCATCTGCATTGCGGCGAATGCGCATTTTGCTGAGCACGCGGGTCTTGGTGGGATCTAGATCAAACGTGAGATCCACCGTGTCAATCCAAAACGGCGGCGGCGTGTAATCCTCGCGCTTGATTTGGGCGGGGGAGGCAGAGCCTTCTTTGAACATAACTTCTCTTTTCTTGGGTAGGGATATCGTCAAACGGCAATGG
>JANMFP010000064.1:0-2045 GCA_031378135.1 Variovorax sp.
TTTGTGCGTGATTTCAATGCGCTCGCCGATGCCGGCAAACATCACGGTGTGATCGCCCACCACATCACCGCCGCGAATGGCAGAGAAACCAATCGCTTGCGGATCGCGAGCCCCGGTGTGGCCTTCGCGAGCAAATACAGCATGGCCTTTGAGATCGCGGCCCAACGCTTGCGCCACGACTTCGCCCATTTTCAAAGCCGTGCCCGAGGGCGCATCGACCTTGTGGCGATGATGCGTTTCGATGATTTCAATGTCGTAACCGCTAGCGAGCGATTTCGCGGCCAGCTCCAAGAGCTTGAGCGTCACGTTCACGCCCACGCTCATATTGGGTGCGAGCACGATAGCGATCTCTTTGCTGGCTTCGAGCAATTGCGCTTTCTGCGCATCAGAAAAACCCGTCGTGCCAATCACCATGCTCACGCCTTGCTTGCGGCACTCGGCCAAATGCGCCATCGTGCCCTCGGGCCGTGTGAAATCGATCAGTGCATGGCAGCCCTTCAAGGCATGCGCAATATCGGCTGTGATGGTGACGCCACTGGCCGTGCCGAGGAATCCGCTCGCATCCAAACCAATGCCGGGGCTGCTAGGCACATCGAGCGCACCACCGAGTACGCAGCTTTGATCTTTGGCCACAGCTTCAATCAGCATGCGCCCCATCCTTCCACTGGCACCCGCAATGCATATTTTTTGCATCATCATCAACGCCCCACAGTTTCCAAAGGCGGATAAGTGCGAGGCGGCTGGCCAGCGCTTGTTGCATTGGTGGATGTAGCGGGTGGCGCAGTTGTAGCTGCTGGCAATTTGTCAGCCGGCACTTCAAGCAGAGGCACTTTGCCGAGCTTGCGGCCTACCGACAATGAAGTCACGAAATCTTCCTCCGGGATCATCTCGTCGCTTTCCACTTTGGCCAATTCATCGCCTTTGAAAAACACAGTGAGCTTGCGCTGCTGCGCCTCTTGGCCTTGGCGGCGAATGGTGAACACGTATTCCCAGCGATCAGCATGGAAAGCGCTAGAGACCAAGGGTGAGCCCAAAATATCCTTGACTTGCGCACGCGGCATGCCGACTTGCAAGGCCTCTTTTTGCTCTTTCGAGACGAAGTTGCCTTGCACAACTTCAACCTTGTAAGGCGAGACCAAACCGGCGATGCTACCGGAGGCAGCGTTGAAGCTGGAGCATGCAGACAGACCTGCACAAACTGCGCCAAAAACAGCACAACGAAGAGCAAAAGAACAAGCGGTAAAAACTGGCATTGCGAGCAGCGTGCCAGCGAGGCAAATGCACGCTAGCAACAGTAAGGTTATGATCAAACCATTGTAGCGGCTCGCTCCACCACAACCCACCGCGCCATGACCACGCTTGATGAACTGAAAAACACTGGGCTCAAAGCCACTTTGCCCCGCCTGAAGATCATGGAGATCTTTCAAGCCGGTGAACAGCGCCACATGACCGCGGAAGACGTCTATCGCGTATTGCTCAATGAACGCACCGATATCGGCTTGGCCACCGTCTATCGCGTGCTCACGCAGTTTGAGCAAGCTGGACTGCTGACACGCAGCAATTTCGAGAGCGGCAAGGCGGTGTATGAGCTCAACGAAGGCACGCACCATGACCATTTGGTCTGCCTCGATTGCGGACGCGTTGAAGAGTTTCACGATCCCGAGATTGAAAAGCGCCAAACGGCAGTGGCCAAAACCAAAGGCTTCGCGCTAGAAGAACATGCGCTGTCGCTGTATGCGCGCTGCACAAAAACAGCCTGCCCGCATCGCCCACCAACAAACAAAACAGCTTAAGTTTTGAGGCTTTTAGCCCTGTAGCCGGCATATTCATTGGGCAAGCAGCTATTGTTTTAATAGTGTTTATATGATCCACCAAGATTCTGCTGCGCCTGTGTTGCCTTTGCCCCTAACGTCACTTGCACCGCCACTTTCACCCCCTCTGCGCCCGAGTGTGCTGCGCCCCGGCGTGCGATTTCTGCTCTCTCACACCGCACATTTCATCGCGCTTGGCGCGGGTTCTGGCCTCTCGCGCTTTGCGCCCGGCAC
>JANMFP010000076.1:0-1688 GCA_031378135.1 Variovorax sp.
GCTAACGTCGATGGCAATATTTTGCCGGTGATCGATCTCAATGCTTACCTGAGCAACAGCATGTCCACATCGACACGCCAACAGCGCTTGTTGATTGGCGGCATATCGGGTGCGCTGAGTTCGGCAGACGCCACAGGCGACGCGATTGCGATCGCATTTGAAGGCCTGCCTCAGCAGCTGGGCTATGAAAAGAGAGAGTTAACTTACGCCGGTGCTCTGCCACCCCGTTTGAGGGAGCTGTGCATCGGCGTGGGCAGCAATGCCGCGGGCCATGAATTTTTAGAAATCGATGCAGAGCGTTTGCTTGCCGCTTTGAGCGATGAGCTGGCGCAGGTTTAAATATTTAGTACCTCACACACAAGAGAAGATTTGGAGCGCACACCATGAATATTCGGCAAAAAATGCTGCTCGGCGCAGCCCTGCTGACGCTGATTCCCGTTGCGATTACAGCGGCCTTGCTGTGGCAAGGCGCGTCTTCACTGGCTGACACGGCCCTGAAAGAGCGGACACAAAACCAACTGAACTCGCTGCGAGATACCAAGCGTCAGCAGGTCTCCGATGAGATCACAGCGCGTGTGCGAGCCTTGCAAACCTTGGCATCGCAGCGCTCTACAGTGGATGCCATGCGCAGCTTCAAGCCTGCATTCGCAAGCGCTGCGAAAGACAAAGCGGTTGATGCAGCAGGCGCGAGCGCAGAAATTACCAAATACTCTCAAGAACAATTCGTGCCAGAATTCGCGAAACGTAACGCAGGTGCAGCGCCTGACCTTGCGAAGTTTGTTACAGCATTGGATCCCAACGGTTTGGCCTTGCAATCTGAGTTTATCGTGCGCAACCCCAACCCGCTGGGGCAAAAGGAGCGCTTGATGCGCCCCGAAGCAGCATCAGGCTACGCCCAAGCCCACGTGCAGTTTCACCCCGGCTTTGAGCGCGCGCAAAAGCTCTCTGAGTTCTACGATATTTTCTTGATTGATACCGAAACAGACACCGTGATCTACACCGTGTTTAAGGAATTGGATTTCGCCACATCGCTCACCAAAGGCATTGCCGCAGGCAGCAAGCTGGCCGAGGCTTACCAAAAGGTCAAGCAATCGCCAAACCGCGACACAGTATTTTTGTCCGACTTTGCGCCTTATCTGCCGTCTTACGATGACCAAGCCGCATTTGCTGCGACCCCCGTGTTTGATGGTGATCGCCAAATCGGTGTGATCGCCATGCAGTTCCCGATTGACAAAATCTCCGACGCGATGAGCTCCAATCGCACTTGGGAAAAAATTGGCTTGGGCAAAACAGGTGACACGTTCTTGGTGGGGCAAGATAAATTTTTGCGCACCAACGCGCGCTATGTGATCGAAAACAAAACGGCGTTTGCGGATCTGCTGGGAGCCAAGCTGTCTGCAAATGCGCGTTCGACTTTGCTCAAAAAGGAAAGCTCGATTGGTTTGGTGACCATTGATTCTGCTGCGACGCAACCCGCGCTGGCAGGGCAAGAAGGTTTTGTTGAATTTACCGATTACCGCGGCATCCAGAGCTACGGTGCATACGGGCCCCTTAAAGTGCAGGGGCTCAACTGGGGCTTGGTGGCGAAGATTGATGTGGCAGAAGCTGATCAGCCGATCAACAACTTGAACACACAGTCGCTCTTGCGCGCTCTGCTGATTGGTTTGGCTGTGGTGGCGGTCGCTGGT
>JANMFP010000176.1:0-14087 GCA_031378135.1 Variovorax sp.
AGAACTTTTTTGTGACGGGCACGGGCCGTAACACCACGTTTAACGCGAGGCATATTATTTCTCCTTTAAACGGTTGTTAAGCCACACCCATGCCGGGCAACATTTGCGCCACGTGACCCATGTTGGTCTCGTGAACACCTGTTGGGCCGCGCAAATGGCGTTTGTTCTTGGTGGTTTTCTTGGTCAGGATGTGGCGCTTGAACGCTTGGCCGCGTTTCACAGTGCCGCCTGGACGAACGCGAAAACGTTTTTTCGCGCTGCTCTTGGTCTTCATTTTGGGCATGATTGCTCCGAGATTTCAGTTTTAATAACTTTCGAGGCGTGCTGTTCTTTAGGAACAACCCTTGTAGAGCCTGCGTCAGTCTTGTATTGGCTTGATTTACGAGAAGACAGTTTCTGCAAATCTGGCCAAGCCTATGATTATAAACGATTTTTATGGCTTTATCAAGCCACGGCGGTTGCCTATATCTTGCGCACGACGACCGAGCCAATCGAATAACCTGCGCCGAAGGAACAAATCACGCCCAGATCGCCGGTTTTAAAATCGGCTTTGTATTCGTGAAAGGCGATGATCGAGCCGGCAGAGGCCGTATTCGCCCACTCATCCAAGATGATGGGCGCGACATCGGAGCCAGCCTCTGCTCCCACCAGCTTTTTGACCACCAGTTGATTCATGCCCAAGTTAGCCTGATGCAGCCAGAAGCGGCGCACGTCAAGAGGCGCGATGCTGAGCGCAGCCAAATGCGTTTCGATATGCTGCGCCGCCATCGGCACGACTTCTTTGAACACTTTGCGGCCTTCTTGCTGGAAGGTTTTGTCGCGTTCTTGCCAATTGCTGTCTTCGCAGCGGTTCATGAAACCGAAATTGTTGCGGATGTTGTTGCTAAAAACCGTGGCCAAGCGCGTGCCCAGAATCTCCCAGCCGAGCCCCGGTTTCACATCTTCAGAACGTTGAATCAAGACCGCCGTACACGTATCGCCAAAAATGAAATGGCAATCACGATCGCGCCATTCCAAATGCGCTGAAGTAATTTCTGGGCTCACCACCAAGGCGCAGCGTGCGCTGCCGCTGCGCACGGCGTTGACCGCCTGCTCTATGCCAAAGGTGGCCGAGGAACACGCCACATTCATATCAAAGCCATAGCCGTGTGCGCCGAGCAGCGCTTGAATTTCGCAGGCTATGGCTGGATAAGCGCGCTGCATATTGGCAGCGGCGCAATACACAGCATCAATTTGGCTGGGCTCAATGCCAGCTTGCTCGCAGGCTTGGATCGCAGCAGACACGGCAATCTCAGCCATCAAGCTGGGCTGATCATCCGCGCGAGCGGGAATGCGCGGAACCATTCGCGAAGGATCGAGCACGCCTTCTTTATCCATCACATAGCGGTTCTTGATGCCACTGGCCTTTTCAATGAACTCTACGCTGGATGGCGTGAGCGCCTGCACGCTGCCTTCTGTAATTTCAGCTGCATGCTCGGCGTTGAAGCGCTCGGCGTAGGCATTGAATGATTGAACGAGTTCGGCATTGCTGATTTGATGCGGTGGCCGATACAGACCGCTACCTGTGATGAGGGCTTGATACATGAGGCTGGATTCTAAGCCGCCTTGGCTCGTTTCGTGGCTCTCGCCATGTCACCAAGATATCAAAGCAAAAGCTGCACTTCAGCCGCCACCGCTTGCATCTGCGCAAGATAAGTTTTGGAGAGCGTATCGCTTGATCTCGGCGGATGCTGCTTGGGATGCGCGAGCACCAAATTCATCGCGGCAACCACGCGGTTTTGTGCATCGCGCACAGGCACAGCGAGTGCGAAAACGCCAATTTCATGCTCCTGATGAACTTCGCTGTAGCCTTGCGCGCCAGCCTCTTCGATCAAGCGGCGCAACTCCTTGGCTTGCGTAACGGTGTTGGTCGTAAATTTGATGCGCTCGGTGCTGGCCAGACATTTTTTGAGTTGCGCGGGCGAAAGATTGGCAAGCAAAATGCGGCCGGTGCTGGTGGCAAATGCCGCAAGGCGCGCGCCGAGGTTCACGCCATAGGGCAGCGCGAGGCTTTCCATGCGATGCTCGCCGCTGCGAGCAATGATGACGGCCTGTTCACCATCGAGCACAGCTACCGAGAAAGCTTGGCCTGTCTGCATCGCCAGGCGGTTCAAACTGGGCTGAACGACGCGCGGCAACCGCGCCGAAGCAAGGTAGTTGCCAGCGAGGCGCAACACACGATGCGCGAGCCAATAGTTTGGCGAACGCGTGCCCTGCTCTACCTCCAAATAGCCCAGCGCTTGCAGCGTGATTGCATGGCGGCGCGCAGCGGCTCGGGTGAGGCCTGCGCGTTCGGCGATTTGCGTGACGGATAGGCGCTGACGCTCGGCAGAGAAGCTCTCCAACACGGCAAAGGCTTTGGCCGCGCCTTCGATCCAGTCGGCTGAATTGACGGTTTCGTGGGAATGAGTTTGAACAAGCATTGCGCGATTGTCGCGCAATTAGCTCATCTATCGCGCAACTTTGGAGTTTGCATGAATGATTAACGCATTGGCGTTTTATGCTTCGCATTCATTGGAGACATCACATGACAACCCAAAATACCAAGAGTCGCACCCAAGTCGGCATCATCGGTGCTGGCCCCGCAGGATTGCTGCTCGGCGCTTTGCTGCACAAGGCCGGCGTCGATAGCATGATCGTAGAGCGCCAAAGTGGCGGCTATGTGCTGTCGCGCATTCGAGCGGGTATTTTGGAGCAGACGACGGTGGATGCCTTGGTGTCTGCTGGCGTGGGCAAGCGGCTGCTGGCTGAAGGCATCCCCCATGAGCACTTGAGCCTCTCATTCGCCGGGCAATTGCACACGATTGATCTACCCCAACTCACTGGCGGCAAAACCGTCACGGCCTATGGCCAAACCGAGGTGACCAAAGATTTGATGGATCACCGCGCTGGCCTTGGGCTCACAACCATTTACGAGGCAGGCGATGTGAGCCTGCACGATCTCACGAGCAGCAAACCCACCATCCGTTACATGACAGGTGGCCAGAGGCACGAAATTCAATGCGACTTCATCGCGGGCTGTGATGGCTTTCATGGCGTGAGCCGCCAGAGCATTCCGAAAGAAAAGCTGCAAGAATTCTCGCGCGAGTATCCGTTTGGCTGGGTGGGCGTGCTTGCCGATGTGCCGCCAGTCTCTCCACACTCGGTGATTTATGGCAACAGCGATTTGGGTTTTTCGCTCTGCTCGATGCGCAGCATGACACGCAGCCGCTATTACGTGCAATGCCCGATCACAGACAAGGTGGAACAATGGAGCGATGCGCGCTTTTGGGATGAATTGCGCGCGCGTTTGCCAGAGCGTATTTCGCAGCAAATCATCACCGGCCCGTCGATTGAAAAAAGCATTGCGCCGCTGCGCAGCTATGTGGCCGAGCCGATGCGCTGGGGGCGGCTCTTCCTCGCTGGCGATGCAGCGCATATCGTGCCACCTACGGGCGCGAAGGGCTTGAATTTGGCGGCTAGCGATGTGGTCATGCTCAGCCAAGCCTTTGCTGAACATTACGCAGAGAAAAACAACGCGGGCGTCGACGCATATTCCCAGCGTGCGTTGCGCAAAATCTGGCGTGTGGAGCGCTTTAGCTGGTGGCTCACTTCTCTGATGCATCGCTTTCCTGACACTGCAGGCTTTGGCCAACGGGTGCAAGAGGCTGAGCTGGATTACTTGATGAACTCAGTGGCGGCGCAAACGACGCTGGCTGAAAATTACGTGGGCTTGTCGGGATAGAGCACTGGCTGCACAAATTAACTATAAAAGTCATAGCATTCCACTCAATGTCTATGCCGGCTACTTGCCACTTTCGTCACTCAACTGAAGAGTTTAAGGCTCTCACCCATTTCGCCAGCGCCTGCTCTTGCGGGTTGCCTTGGCTGTATATCTCCAGCATCTTGGCAGTCGCTTCCGGGCGATGTTGATTGATTTTGACTTTGCATTCCATCGAGATCACTTCCAGTTCAAACGCCACAATGCCCATCAGCATTTTGTGTTGATATTCTTGGCCTAAATTGATCCACTGTTGTTTGTAGGGCGGCTCATGATCGCCAATCAAGGTTTTGAGCAAACGATCTTTGGCTTCGGGCTCTTCGATCAGAGTGGCTCGCACCTTGCAGTGCACCACCAAGTAATTCCAAGTGGGCACGCGCGCCAAATCGGGATACACCTTGGGCGACATATAGGCCTGCGGCCCCATGAATGTCACCAAGGCTTCGGGGCGCGCAGCGAGGTATTTCCAATGCGGATTGGGTTTGGCGACATGGCCGAGGAGCTTCCAGGTTCCATCGTTTTCAATCAAATGCAAAGGCAATGGTGTCACGTAAGGAAAACCCGAATCGTCATTTGAGATCAGCTGCGCAAACGGATGCTCGCGAACGATTTGCGCAGCGATCCTAGGATCTTTGCTTTTGTTGAATTGCGGCGGCAGATACATGATTTACTTTCCACGAATGTATTTATCGACCGCGCGGTTATGCGCATCCAGCGTTTCCGAGAATGCGCTGCTACCATCGCCGCGAGCGACGAAATACAGAGCTCGCGTGTCTGCGGGCTGCGCGGCCGCTTGCAAGGCCGCAGCGCCCATCATGGCAATCGGCGTGGGCGGCAGGCCGCCTCGGGTGTTGGTGTTGTAGGGTGTGTCGGTTTGCAGATCGCGGTTGCGGATATTGCCATCGAAGCTCTCGCCCAAGCCGTAGATCACGGTGGGATCGGTTTGAAGACGCATGTTGATACGCAAGCGGTTGGCAAACACGCCGCTGATCGTGGCGCGATCTTTGGCGGCGCCCGTTTCTTTCTCCACGATGCTGGCCATGATGAGCAGTTCATCGGGCGATTTGAGAGGCAAATCAGCGCGGCGGGCTTCCCAAGCGGCGGCGAGCTGTTTGTCCAGCGTTTGCATCGCGGCGCGTAGCACGGTGATGTCGCTGGCGCCTTTGGCGTAGCGGTAGGTATCGGGGAAGAAACGACCTTCTGGATGCTGGCCGGGGCGGCCTAAGCGCTGCATGATTTGCGCATCGCTCATGGCTGCCGTGTCGTTCTTCAAATGCTTGGCTTTGGCCAACGCCGCGCGCACTTGCCGCCAATTCCAGCCTTCAATGAATGTGACGGCGCGCAGGCTTTGCTTGCCGCTGGCGATTTTGTCGATCAGGCTGCGCGGGGTGTCGCCAGAGACGATTTCATAACTGCCCGCTTTCAAATCGCCGGCTTTGCCGCTGGCGCGCAGCCAGAGATTGATCAATTGCTCTTGTGCGCCGCCGCCTCCAGTGGCCTTGGTGATGGCTTTTGAGACACTGCCCGCTGAGCTGCCAGGGGGAATAGCCAAATCAACGGAATCATCGTCCTGGGCAAGAGGTGGCAGATTCAAGGGCTGGCCAGCCCACCACCAGAGGCCCCCGGCTGCTAGCGCCATGACAAGCAGCATGATGCCGAGAAGACGTGTGAAGACGTTGCCACTGATAAGTCGAAGGCGCGTGAGATATCGGAGATGCATATGCCCAGAATCATAGCGGCGCGGGATAATGCATCAATGACTGAATTGAATTTTTCTATATTGCTCAATGGCCAAAACAGCGAATTAGGCGTGATCCGCGCACTGGGCGCAGACGCTGGTACTTTTCTGCAAGGCCAGCTCACGCAAGATGTATTGCTGATGAAAACGGATGAGGCGCGATTGGCGGCTTGGTGCTCAGCCAAGGGGCGTATGCTGGCCTCGTTCATCGTAGTGAAGCTGAGCCAAGATGAGTTTCTTCTGATTCTCAGCCGCGATTTGCTTGATGCCACGCTCAAACGATTAAAGATGTTTGTATTGCGTGCGAAATGCGAGCTCGCCGATGCGTCAGGAGAAATATGTGTAGAGGGTTTAGTAGGCAACGATGCATCAAACGCTATGAATACAGTAGCACCTCGCGCATATTCTATGCCGGCGATCAGGCTAAATGATTCTGAAATCTTGGTTTTATTGGCTGCTGGGCAGATCGCGGGCGAAAAGGTGTCGCGCGCTTTGAGAATTCGCATGGCAGCACCGCAAGCCAGCGCAGATGCGGTGCAGTTGAGCGTGTGGAATGCGCTTGAAATCACCAGCGGCATCGCTCGCCTCTGTGCAGTTGTCAGCGAGGCCTTTGTGCCGCAGATGCTCAATTATGAGTCCGTGGGCGGCGTGAATTTCAAGAAAGGCTGCTATCCCGGCCAAGAGGTGGTGGCGCGCAGCCAATTTCGCGGCACATTGAAGCGGCGCGGCTACATCGCCACGTCACCTGAGCGCCTGCAAGCCGGGCAAGAAGTGTTTGACAGCCGCGAGCCTGAGCAGCCTTGCGGCCAAATTGCGCAAGCAGCAAAGCATCCATCAGGTGGCTACATTGCCATCGTCTCCATGCAAATTTATGCACAAGACAGCCCTGAACTGCATGCAGGCTCGCCAATCGGAGCGAAGCTGCAACTTCAAGCCCTGCCCTACGAGCTGTTGGCAGATATCTGATGTGCCTGATCGCCTTGGCATGGGGCGCAAGTGAGCGTTTTCCTCTCGTTATCGCTGCCAATCGCGATGAGTTTTTAGCACGGCCAACAGCGCCTTTAGCGCCATGGATCTCGCCCGGCGGCGCCACAATTGTTGGGGGCCGTGACTTACAAGACGGCGGCACATGGATGGGCTTCTCGCCCAGCGGCCGCTTTGCCATGCTCACCAATGTGCGCCATCCCGGCGCTTTACCCCCTGAGAAACCCACAAGCCGAGGCAGCTTGCCTTTGGCTTGGCTGGAGAGTCGTTTGCCAGCATCTGAATGGGTTTCCACCCTCAATGCAGCGAGCTACCAAGGCTTTAACTTGATTGTTGGTGATTGGCGAGCCTTGCAATGCCACTACATCACCAATCACGCTCAAAACACATTTTTATCATCGAATTTAAAGCCTTTTAAGCAGTTAGCCGGCACAGAATATGCACGAACAGCTACTGATTTAATAGCAAATGAAATGCCCTGGGGCGCGATCTATGGCCTCTCGAATGCCTCGCTGGACACCGCTTGGCCCAAAACATTGCAGCTCAAAAGCGCTGTGCGTGAGAGCCTCGAGTCCGCCAATGCCGATGAATTGACGCAAAGCAATCTGCAAGCTTTGACAAGCCGCGATCAACCCACAGATGCACAGTTGCCCACCACCGGTGTGCCTCTTGAGCTCGAGCGCGCTTTATCTAGCATCTTCGTCAGCCACCCAACGGCCGCGCCGAGCTACGGCACGCGCACCAGCTTGGTTGCAGTTTTCCAGCCGGGGCTCGGCTTAAAGCTGACTGAAATCACGCATGCTCAGCGTGGTAGCGCACAGCAGTTAACCAGCACGTTGCTCCAATGGACGTGAGCATTGAATGTGATAACCAGGCGCTGGAACAGCATGAATCGTCAAATTCTCGTAGGCCTTGAGTGAGGCCTTGGGCTTTAAGGCAAAGCAATACGGCCATGGTAGGCCGATGGAATTTGCGCCAGCATGGCTTGTTTCTTGCCGCCCGCCTCGTAAGCCTTGCGATAGGCTTCAACGGCTTTGGCTTCATCTTTGAGGTATTGATCGTAGATGCCGCCAATTTTCAGCCAGCCATCCATGGCTTGCCCAGGCACGGCTTCGTTACGAAAGGTCAGCGCATCGATGGCAAACTTGAAATCACTGGCGCGCACAGCAAGGATATAGGCCGAATTCATCATATCGAAATCCATCGCCTTGTCCGCATAAGCTTTGCGCGCTAATTCGAGCGCGGGCGCTTCTTTGCCAGTGCGCGAGAGCAAGATCACCTCCAAAGAGCGCACGCTCACCGCATCAGGCTGAACCACTTTAGCTTTGTTCAAAAACTCAAAGGACTTATCCAACTGGTTTTGAGCCATGTAACCGCGCGCCACGTTGGTTGCAATTGCCGCAACATAGGGGCGCGAGCTCAGTACGCTCTCCCAAACCCACACTGCGTTTTTCCAATCCCCCCACTTAGCCAATTCATCCCCCAGCATGGGTGTGATCTTGCGGTAATGTGGATTGATCTCGATGCCTTCTCGGGCAAGCAGCAACATCTCGCGTTTTGTCTTGTCAAATCTTGGGCTGTTTGGATTGCCGGAAGCCGAGATCGATAAAGCCATCTTCACGGCTTGCACAATTTTTTGTTCACACTCTGCGGCTTTGTAGGAAATATAGCCTGCCAATATGAGGCAAGCCACCGTGACCACTGCCGAAATCTGCGACATGCTGGGCGACCAAGCCAGACGTTTTGCGCCCAGCCAGCTGCGCATACCCTGGCGCGCATCACAAGCGCCGAGAAGGCCTAAACACAAGGCAAACATCACACCCGTTGTGGCTAAGCGCCATGGAAAACCAATGTTAGACACTATCATCAGCGCCAGCAAACTGGTGAGCGCAATCGCCCGCACCAAGCCCTCTTGCAGCTCGGGCTCGGTTTTGGCTCGGAAGGCCACCCAGGCACTGCGCAGGCTGTACGTGATCAAGCCTAGCAAAAACAGCCAGCCTGCAATACCGTACTCCGCAACAACTTGAATGATCTCGTTGTGAACATAGTAATCCGTCTCGAGCTGAGAGCCTTTGACCTGATACAGCGGAATATCCGCCTCCCAAGTGCCTGCACCAACGCCTGAAAAGGGGCGAGCCTTGATCATCGTCCAGCTGGCTTTCCACATCACCACACGCACGCCTAAAGTGCCATCATCCGCTTGGATCGATGCCGTGCGCTTAATCGCACGCTCAAAAGGCGTCAGGCCTTTCAGTTCAGGCGATGGGTTACCAGAAGGAATAAAGCCTAGGCCTAAAAGCGTCGCCAGAATAACTGACGGCACAACAATGCGCTGGTTGCTGTTCCAGCTGGCAAAAGCGAGCAAGGAGCGAAATTTCCAAGCCAAAACTGCGATAAAAATAAAACTGGCGTAGCTCGCAAGCAAAGCCGCGCGGGTGCCGCACATCATCAGAAAAATAATGTGAAAGCCAGTTGTCGCAGCCAAAAACGTTAACACACCCGTGCGGCGCTCCCGAAAAATCAGCCAAGCGGAAAACACAAGGGTTGTGCAAATAAATTCAGCTGCAAAGTTACGGTTCACAAAGGTGGCCGCTGGATTAGGCCCTTGGGGAATGAACTTCACATCGAACCAAAATTGCGACGCACCGAGCAAACACACGGCCAGCGCCCCCAAATGAATGCCCCAGACCAACATAGGCAAGCGCTCGCGAGAAAAAGTGTTGAGCACCAACCATACGATCAGCGCAAACAAAAACCAACGAATCGCTTCCACGCCTGCTAAAAAGGTGTGTGCCCAAACCATGCTGCCCAGCGCATACACACAAAGCAAAATAGGCAGCCACATCACAAAATGCCAGCGCAGCGCATCGCGCCGATTGCGCTGCCGCCAAAAGAGGATCAGGGCCGCACCCAGGCTCATAAAAGCCACGATGATCGATTTGAGTGTGTCTTGCAACATCATCTCGTGCGGCACACCTAGGGCTGGTGTGAAGAAAACCATCAAGCTCAAGATGATCGCTGTCCAGTCGCCACGGCCAATTTCAGCGGGCAAAGCCAGCAGGGGCTTAGCGTCCGATGCATACGTTTTAGCCTTCCCGCTCACCTGGCTGGGATCCTGAGGTAAGGCGGCATTTTGAGCCGAGGGCGCTGCCTCGGCATACGATGGGTTGACACGCTTTTTCTTTGCCATAAATTAAGACTCAATCACTCTGACTTCACTCAATAGCGCCACCGCGCGAATCTTGTCAATTGTCGTTGCTCACGCTCGGTTTCTCGCACCGGGCGGTGCGATATGGGCAAAAAGACAGCCTATTCGCCGTATTTTTGCCAAAAACCTCACGAAATTAGAATATAGAATCCATTTTTCATAATTGACCGTGTCTAAAGCTTGCTTATAATCCGCAAGTCACACGACACACCGCGCCCTAGGAGCATATTTGGGCAGGTTCACATCCCTGCCCAATTTGGCGGGATGCCGGGTTCGGTTCAGATCACTTTTCTAGAGATCCTCTTGAGCAGACCGGCAGCAAGGCGTTGGTGAGAATTCTATGAAGCGAAAGATCTGCTTAATTTAAGCATCTGCTTCGTACTCAACAACACAGGTCCAATCAAAACGAGTTGCGTTCAAGATTTTCAGGCTGTTCGAGGGAACAGATCTGTTCAGCTTGGCAGGGCTCGCGTATAGAAAGGCATTGCTGATGACAGCGATCAAAGTTATTACTGGCAACTTAGGCCACAGCGTTAAAGTCTTTGTGAAAGACGTGGCGCACGGCTGTTTCGAAATTGCTCACAATGGCTTGGCCATGGTGGGCCTGGCGGCGGCTTTGGCCATCTCGGCCTTGATCTTCAAGCCAGAGCTGCGCCTTGAAGGAGAAACCGCCCTACTCGGCTGGCTGCAATCTCGCCAAATCGTTGCGACTACAACGCAAGTGCCCGAAGAGCCCGATGCGGTAGACCGCGCTACGGCTACGGATCCCAAAGATCTGCCAAAGCAGCAGGCTGCCGTGGCTTTCTGGCTCTCTAAGAAATACAAAGTTGCCCCTGAACCGCTTGGCGCTTTGGTAGCTGAGGCTTACGACATTGGCAAAAAAACCAAGCTCGATCCCACCTTGATCTTGGCCATCATGGCCGTTGAATCTAGCTTCAATCCGTTCGCCCAAAGCCCGGTCGGCGCGCAAGGCTTGATGCAGGTCATGACGAAAATCCATACCGATAAATATGAAGGCTTCGGCGGTAATTTGGCCGCTTTTGATCCCGTCACGAATCTTCGCGTCGGCGTAAAAGTGCTGCAGGAATGCATTGCGCGCGCAGGCTCGGTTGAAGGCGGTTTGCGCCAGTATGTGGGCGCAACCAGTGATGCCACAGAAGGCGGCTACACCGCCAAGGTGCTGGCTGAGCAGGCGCGCCTGCGCCAAGTCGCTCTCGGCGGCAATGTGCCCTTGATCACGCCAAGTGCACCTGCAAGCCTGCCAACCATTGCACCTGCACCCGCTCCGGTTAAAACGGATGATCAGGATAAAGTTGCTGTCCTTTAACTTGCCAGCGGTCTGTTGATTCTTGATTCTCACAAAAAGCTTGGTTTCTCCAAGCTTTTTGTGCTTTTGAGCCTAAGAAGCAGCCCGTTTGTCCGCTAAACTGCACGTGTGCGCAACTGGCGATAGGTCAATCAATTGGCTGACGTGGGATACCACTGGGAAGCGCACCCTGAAAACTCTTTGAGCTACTCTTTAAGATTCAGGTTCAGCCGTTCGCCTGGGCAGCCCTGCTTCATGGGACACTCCTCTCAAGGAACTGCCATCTTGTTCAACAGAAACATCCTCATCGAGCAAACCGATCCAGAGCTTTTCGCTGCTATTCAAGCCGAGAATGCGCGCCAAGAGCATCACATTGAGCTGATTGCCAGCGAAAACTACGCCTCGCCCGCCGTCATGGCTGCGCAAGGCACACAGTTCACTAACAAGTACGCCGAAGGCTACCCCGGCAAGCGCTACTACGGTGGGTGCGTCAACGTCGATGTGGCCGAGACGCTGGCGATCAACCGCGTCAAGCAACTCTTCGGCGCTGATGCCGCCAACGTGCAGCCGCATTGCGGCGCTAGCGCCAACCAGGCTGTCTTTCTCGCCTTTTTGAAGCCAGGAGACACCATCATGGGCATGAGCTTGGCCGAAGGCGGCCATTTAACGCATGGCATGCCGCTGAACATGAGCGGCAAATGGTTCAACGTCGTGAGCTACGGTTTGAATGCCAAAGAAGAAATCGATTACGACGCGATGGAAAGATTAGCGCACGAGAAAAAGCCCAAGCTCATCATCGCCGGCGCATCCGCCTATTCCTTAAAAATTGATTTTGAGCGTTTTGCCAAAGTAGCCAAAGCCATCGGTGCAATTTTTATGGTCGATATGGCGCATTACTCAGGCCTGATCGCAGCAGGTGTGTATCCCAATCCTGTACCGCATGCCGACGTGGTGACCTCCACGACGCATAAGAGCCTGCGCGGCCCGCGAGGGGGCATTATTTTGATGAAGGCCGAGCATGAGAAAGCCATCAACAGCGCCGTTTTCCCCGGCTTGCAAGGCGGCCCGCTCATGCACGTGATTGCAGCCAAGGCCATTGCGTTCAAAGAAGCGCTCGATCCCAGCTTCAAGGTTTATCAAGCGCAAGTGATTAAAAACGCGCAAGTAATCGCCGAAACCTTGGTTCAGCGAGGCCTGCGCATCGTCAGCGGCCGCACAGAAAGCCACGTCATGCTGGTCGATCTGCGCAACAAAAATATCACAGGCAAAGAAGCCGAGGCCATTTTGGGCGACGCCTACATGACGATCAACAAAAACGGCATCCCCAACGATCCCGAAAAACCGATGGTCACGAGCGGCGTGCGCGTCGGCACACCCGCCATGACCACGCGCGGCTTCAAAGAGGATGAAGCTCGCGCTACCGCGAATTTGATCGCCGACGTGCTCGATAACCCGCGCGATGCGGCCAATATCGAAGCCGTGCGCGCCAAAGTCGTCGCGCTCACCAGCCTATTCCCGGTTTACGGTTGATTGGCCAGCACCTGCGCAGAATGCAAATACTATAAAAATAGTAGCACTCCGCGCAGGTTTTATGCCGGCTAGAGCCCTAAAAGGCACTCAAATAACGACAAATAAGCTCTAAAATAGAGCATGCGTTGCCCCTTTTGCTCCCACGCCGACACCCAGGTCGTAGAAACCCGCATCTCCGAAGATGCCGATTCCATCCGCCGTCGCCGCCAATGCGCCAGTTGCGAGAAACGCTTCACCACCTACGAGCGCCCCGAAGTGAGCTTTCCAGCCGTCGTGAAAAAAGACGGCCGCCGCATCGACTACGAAACCATCAAACTCAGAGCCAGCCTCAACCTGGCCCTGCGCAAACGCCCCGTCAGCACCGAGCAAATCGACAGCGCCATCGAGCGCATCGAAGAAAAGCTCTTGGCCAGCCCGACCAGAGAAGTCCAAAGCAGCCGAATTGGCGAACTCGTCATGCGCGAGCTCAAACGCTTAGACAAAGTGGCCTACATTCGCTTCGCCAGCGTTTACAGAAGCTTTGAGGACATTGATGATTTTCGGGCGCTGGTGGATGAGGTGCGCAAGTAGATGCGACAAACATAACCAGTCATCGGCGGCCTTGATCCATTGATCGACGAGCTGCTTTCTTCGTTGCGCCGCGGATCCTAAAATTGATCTAAGTGAAATATATGTCCACCTTTCTATCTCTACCAACCAAGAATGTTCGAGGCTTCACCCTTGTTGAGCTGATGGTCGTCTTGGCCTTGCTGTCAATTTTGGCCATGATGGCTGTTCCTAGTTTCAACAGCACGGTGAGCTCAGTCCGTTTGAGTGGCGCGGCAAACGATCTGATGGCCTCTATTCAGCAAGCCAGGGCCACAGCAATGCGTTTGGGTCGCAGGGTCACTGTATGCGCAACAACCGACGGCACCACTTGCTCCCAAGCTAACACTTGGAGCCAAGGCTGGATCACCTTCCTCGACAACCCAGGCAGCACGGTTCCGTTGATTTCCACGGGTGAAACAGTGACTGCAGTGGTATCTGCTATGCCTGATTCTTTGATTGTCGCCACATCGGGTACAGGCGCCATGGGCGACGTTTCCTACCTCTCCTTCAGCGCCGACGGCACTTCAAGGCAACTCAATGGTTCATTCTCCATGAGTGCAGAATCCATACGAATTTGCAGCACCATGCCGGGAGTGAGTAACGATGCGCGAGGCCGAGATTTGGTCATGAACAGGATGGGGCGTGTTGTGATTCGCAAGCCCACAGGAGTTGGCGTGGCATGCCCCAAGCCCGGTGTAGAACTGAATTAATTCACATCATGAAGCTTTTTCAATTTTCTCCTTATCGCAGCATCAAACTGTGTAAACCTCCTCAAATTTTAACTTTGGCTAAGCAACGAGGCGCAACGATGATTGAAATCCTCGTTGCTGTACTGATTCTGAGTTTCGGACTTTTAGGCATGGCCGCGTTGCTGACCAGAGCATTGCAGGGCAATCAGAGTAGTATGCAAAGGTCACAAGCCACCATGTTGGCC